>NZ_JBWZCI010000018.1:0-86718 GCF_059383495.1 Pseudarthrobacter sp. RHLT3-21 | reverse complement strand
GCTAAGCCTGAATCCACCGGTCCGCTGGGGCGGGTAGCCCGTTTCTGAATTTTGGCGGTTTTCCTATCTCGGGCAGGGCGGCGTTCCGGGCCTTTCTACCCTTCGGTGTTCCACTGTTGGTCCTGGTTGCGCCGTGTCGGCTGGGTTGACGGGTTTAGGCGGCCTTTGGTGGCGGGTAGACGTGGTCGAAAAGTCGCTGCCATTGTGTTTCCCACGGCCAGGCTTGGGGCAGGTGGAGCCTGACGCGTCGGGCCGAGGTGGAGACGCGGGCCGGGACGTTGATGATCTTGTCCCGGATGGTGGCGGTTTCGGCTTTGGTGAATCGTCCGCCGGCGAGGGTTCCGGCGGCGCGGGTGAGGTTGAACGCCATGGTCGCGGCGACGAGCCAGGCGGCGTTCGCGTTGAATTTCCCGGACGGCATCGAAGCCAGCGCCGAATTCTTCAGATCGGCGTGGACCTGCTCAATAGTGGCGTGGGCGCGGTGGGTTTTGTCCGCGGCCACCGTGTTCAGCACCGCCGTCTCGACGGTGGTGAAGAACGCGTGGTACCGGTGCGTCTCGAACAGGGTCTCCTGCCCTGTGGCTGCCTTGGCGTTCAGTTCCGGGATCCGGCGGACCACGAGGCGGCCGGTGACTTGCTCGGCCTTCTTTTTCGAGGTGAACGCGGTGAATCCGATTTCGGCGACTTCTGCGTCGGAGATCCATTTGGCGCTCTCTTCGTCGAAGAGGGCGTTGGTGTATTCGATCTTTTCCCACGCGGTCTCCGGGATTTTCGCGATGGTCTTCTTCACGGCCGGGTCCATCCGCACGGTGAGGGAGATCTTCGCGCCGGCCCGGGCGGCGGCAGCGGCCACAGCATGGGCGTAGAAGGCCGAATCGGAGCGCAGCAAGACCATGCCCGTGGCACCGGCGGAGCGCAGCCGGGCCACGGTGGAGAGCAGGTCGGCGACGAACTTGCCGGCACCGCGGGCGGAGTTCGCCGCGCCCTTGCGCAGTCTCGCGCCGGCGATGACCGGGGCCGCCTTCCTGGTGGTGATGGTGCCGATCAGGGCATTGATCCCGCGGACGCCGGAGTAGCCGTAGCCGGAACCCTGCTTCTTATAGCCGTAGACCGCCTTGATCGTGTCATCGATGTCGACCAGAGCCAGATCATTGATCCCGGCCACCAGCGGGGTGGCCGCGGCGAGGTTGGCCAGCCAGCGGGCCGCTACCGCGTCGAGCTGGCGGACGTGCCCGAAGGTGAACCTGCGCAGGAACGAGCCCAGCGTCGAGGGCGCGTAGGTGCCTTTGAACAGTTTGCCCGTTCCGCCGTGGCGCAGGATCCCCATGTCATCGATACAGTCCGCGCCGGCGGCCATCCCGGCGACCAGTGCCGAGACCTTCAACCCGGCATTCGCTCCGTAATACTCCGGCAACTTCACGTGCTCGTCGACCAGGTCACCCAGGCCGGTATCGGAGGCCAGTCCCATGACCGGGACCAGCCCGGCCGACGACACGAGATGCGGATCATCGAACGCGCTGGAAACCGACGCCCGGGTATGGAAAACTTTCATCTACGAGGTGCTCCGATNGGAAAACTTTCATCTACGAGGTGCTCCGATTTTCGCGGGATTTTGACTCTCAACAAGTCCAATTTTCCCCGAAAAGACGGGCATTCTCGGTTTAAAACGCCGCGGAGGCCTCAAAATCCACCGGTGGATTCAGGCTAAGTACCTCTCCGCCGTCGGACTCTTCCGGTGAAGCTTCATGAGGAGGCTTCAGCAGGAAGCGTCCGACGGCGGGTGGCAGCTACCGTCCCGATTGGAACCTTGGGTTCCGGCCGGGACGGCGGTGTTTAAGGTCTGAGTACTGGGTCCGGCTTTCCCGGCAGCCATGAGTGCTAGACGGGTGCCGGTCCGCGTGGTCCACTGGGAGCAATTCAATTCATGGGGGAGAACATGAAGGCACTCGGTTGGACCGCCGCGGCGGCAGCACTACTGATATTGACCGGTTGCGCAGATGGTGTGCCCAACGGGAATCCGACGCCGAACATACTGGAAGCGACTCCGCCCAGTGCCGTCCCCACTGAGAATCCCACTCCATCCGCTCAGGCCTCAGGGGCGCCTGTTCAAGCGATCACCATCCCGCTGGGTAAGCAGAAGCAGACTGGTGTCGAGGCAAGGCTGCCGATCAACGGCTACTCCGGACGTCCGGGTTCGGAAATTACTTACGATGCCTCAGAGTCCGCAGGCGTCGTGGTCAAGTATGAATGGGATCTGGACGGCGACGGAAGCTACGACCGGACCACCACAGATCCTGTCCTCAAGCACACCTACAAGGCAGAGTTTCAAGGAGTCATGATTCTGCGGGTTACGGGGATTGCCGGCGGCACCGACGTTTTGGAGACCCCCGTTCGCATCAGCACAACGCCCCTGTATCATCGCTTGGCCGCGCCCTTGAACGTACAGGTGGAGGTGCTCTCCACGGTCGGCGGGATCAGTGAAGTCAAAGTTAGTTGGGAATCTAANTTTTCGCGGGATTTTGACTCTCAACAAGTCCAATTTTCCCCGAAAAGACGGGCATTCTCGGTTTAAAACGCCGCGGAGGCCTCAAAATCCACCGGTGGATTCAGGCTAAGACCTCGGCGAAGCGCCTCGGCGGGAAGCGTGCCTTGGTCAGGAGCCGCAGTTGGACGACTTCATCCGCGGGCATCTGACCCAGCGCCAGCTGGTAGTCAGGTTCGATCCCATGGCGCTTTCCAATGACGTAAAGCAGCCCCAGCTTGTCGCTAAGACGAATTGGTCTGGAGGGCATTGTGGGATCGTAGCCAGGGATCCAGCGGATGTGCAGAAGTTCGACGGCGACCTCGACGTCGATCTCCTTCCCGAGCGCACGCAGGATTACGGGAATTTCAGAGCGGCCCATACCGGAGCGGTCCAGTCTCCTGACCATTTCCACGTTGTCCCAGATGGAGCTCAGGGCGGCCAGGCCCCTGCGCCGGACCGACCGGTACCGCTCAAGTTCGTCTTCCGGCACAGTCTCCACAATGAGCGCATCGCAAATGTCGACGGCCCTGACACCGTAGTCATGAGCGATTGCCCGCAGCGGGTCACCCCTGCGGTAAGCCTCAACCAACGCTCCCGGCCGCATTATGGAGACGGGCTCGAGTCTGACGCCCACCCTAGGCGCCGGCTGTTCCCGCACTGCTTCCCCCAAGTCCTGCACCTAGTCCTGCACCGAACGGAGGGCCTTAGACCACGTGCCGTAGACGTTCCTCACCGACGCCAAGGACGGCCTTTCACGGCCGGCGGCGATCTCGTCTTTCACCCAGCCGGCGTAGCCATCGTTTGTGGCCTTCGAATCCGCTGCCGACGCATGAAAGCAATAGTCACGCACAGCGTCGACGTAGTCTTCGCGGGTGAATTTCACCAGACCTTTGGGCCGGCCCTTGGACGCGAGCCCGATTCCCATGCTCTCCAGTGCCTCGTTCCAGCCACCGAAGCGCTTCATCACGGTTTGCCGGGTGGGCGGCCAAGGGAACGCTCCCTGCCGGGAGACCAGGCCCAGAGCCACAACCAGGTCATCACGGAGCTCCTGGTAGCGCGCACCTGTGATGCTGGCGGTCGGGTTTTCCGACACGTGCTTCTGTGCGGCACCAATAACACCCAAGATGGTTGCCACGTCATCGGGTGAGGCCTCGGCAGACTCCAGGGCGGCCCGCAATTCGCTGATGACAGGCAGGTCCAGGTTCACTGCGGCCCACTCACGGTCCGGCGCGAGGCTGCGGTCGGATCCCAGCAGGAACCAGATCCCGGCAGCCAGCGCCTCCTTGGAGAAAATGTCATCCATCTGGCTCTTGTCGAACACGATGGTGGACTCCCGCAGGGCCTCCTCGGCCAGATCGACGTCGATTGCCGGGTACAGCGCTTGCAGCTTCAGCACGGCGTCTGGCCGGGTCACGCCACGCTTGGCCATTTGGCGGGCGAGATCCCCGTACTCAGCCAGGAAGGCTTCATGGGCCGCCGCCGTGGCCGCTTCCCGTGCTGCAATCCGGTTCTTGCGGGATTCCTCGGCGTTAGTTCCGCCCACTTTGGCGATGATCTGCCGGACGCGCTCGCGAGTGATGCCGAAGCTCTGCCCGATGGCCTCGAGCGTCTCGCCGTCGGAGTAGCGCTCCACCATTGCGGCGTCGCGCTGGTCCCGACTGAGTTCAGGAGTTGTTGTCATGGTCATATTCCTATCAGCAGGCTCGGACATTACATGGCAACCGGTGGCGTGGCCTCGCCGGCAACTCGATCGACGGCACCCTCGGCATCTCGCAGCACCCGCATGAACAGTTCGTTGGGCCGCGCCCCAGGCAGTACTCGCCGCAGATCAGACAGCGCCTCGACGGGCGAAATGCCCGCTACCTTCGCCCCATAAAGCGCAGCGACAGTCGGTGTCCGGGACTCTGCCCGGACACAGTGAAGCAGGACCGTTTTGCCCTCCGAGCGATAGCGTTCGACGGCGGCAGCCGCCTCCCGCAGCGTAAAGTCGGCGTGTGCGTTGTCGCCGTCAACAGCGGAGTCGATGACCCAGAATGAGGCGTGGTCTTCCGGGGTCACCCCCGGCACATCCAAGGTCCCCAGCCGGCACAGCGACACCACCGCGTCGATGCCCAACTCCTCCACGCGCGCAAGGGAGCCGACCCCGCCCAGCCACACACCGTCGTCGTGCGGGTGCTGGACCAGTACATCGGTGCGGCGCCACATGCTGTAGTCGTGGCTGTCGGCCCGCGGCCAGGAGGCCGATCGGCGGCCCTCGCCACGGCCCAGCTCCATGCCCAGGACCATCAGGTCGCGGGGAACCATCCCAGGCCAGCCGTGCAGGCGCCGCCGCCACTCGAACGGCACCGCGGTGTAGCCGTAGGCGGCACCCAATAGGCCGCCGGCGATCGCAGCAACGGTATCGGTGTCCCGCCCACCACGCACGGCTTCCTCCAGAGCGACCCGCAGGTGCGCCGGACCCGACGCCGACAGGCCCGCATAGTGGATCGCACTCCATGCTCCCTGGAATGCCTCCACCACCCAGCCGTTGTTCGTGAAGTCCCGAGGCCGGGAGCGCTCGGCCGTCTCGATCCGATCCAGCCACACCGAAGCACGCTCGGCGGGCAGCAGCGGCAGGCCCACCCGGACGTCGAGCGACCCGGTCAGCACGGCGCTCCGGATGGCAACGCACCAGAGTCCGCACGCTTCCTGGGCGTCGGAATCGGCATGGGTCAGGGCGCTCATCACCCCGGAAGCGGCCATCAATTCAGAAGGATCCCGGTCCAGATACGCGAGGGCAAGCGGCGCAGTGCGCATCAGCGAACCGTTGCCGGCGCTGCGGCCGGTGCGGGCATGGAAGTCCGCTGCTGCGGCGGTGAAGTCCGCCGCGTGAACCTTGCTCCGCCCGACAGCAGAAGCCAACCGGCAGGCAGCAGCGATGACGGAGCTGGTTTGCACGCCCACGTCTTTGGCCTCCGCAGCCCAAGAGGTCCAAGCGCGGACCACCATGGTGAGAGCCGCAGGGGAGGAGGAACCGGCGTCGGACGCGGACTCCAGCAGCGCCTGGGCGATGGGGACGGCCATGGACGTGTCGTCAGTCCACTCGGCCGGCGCGAAGCCGAACGGTCCGCCGCCCTTCATAGTCACTTCGGCGCCGTCCGGCAGCGGCGCGCCGAACTCGTAGCCGGCGCCGAGGGCGTCGCCGGCGGCAAGGGCAACGAGGACGCCGGCCGCGCGGTCATTCTGCAGGGGGTTCAGTTTCATGCCATCTCCATCAGGGGGTGTTGGGTGTTCCAGCCGGTCAGGTGGGCCAGTTGCGGGCGGCGCTGGGGGAGTGCGACGGCGATGCCAGCGGCGGTGACGGCTCCGGCGGTGCGGGAGATGTTGCGGCTGCGCAACGGCCCGTGGTTCCGGACCTCCACAGCCGCCGGGCCGTCGTCGAACGTTCCGAAATTCATCGCCTGGATGTGGGCGGCGAAGTCGCGGGCGCGCTGGCCGGGCATCGGTCCGGAGGCCAGCGCGTGGGGCGGCAGGAGTTCCAGATCGAGCAGTGCCGCGTCGATCAGCTGGCGGTAGTGGCGGAGGAACAACGTGTGGGTGCCGAACACTTCCAGGAGCAGCGGCTGCTGGCCGAGGCCGATCACCACACCGCGCTGGCCTTCCAGCGGCTTCGGTGCGTCCTCGGCGCTGAAGCGGTTCCGTTCCTCCTTGTCGTCCTTGTGCAGGTCCATGTGATCGAGGAGGGAGCTCGTCACGGAGGTGCCCCGAGCGTTGTCGAAGCGCCTCACGCGCTCCCAGATCCGGTCCTGCCGGTTGCTGCCGCGCTGGCCGCCGAGACCGCTGGCCAGCTCCGACAAGACATTCAGCGGGGCCCGGCGCGCCTGCCGGCGGTGGCTGGTTTCGCCGGCTTCCCAGCGGCCGGCTTCGACGCAGAACGTGTCGATGTCGCGGGTTTCGCCGGGACCCAGGACGACGTCGCGGGCGCAGGTCCGGTGCTGCTGGCCGCCCTCGAGTAGCTCGCCTTCCAGCAGCAGCGCCGGATGTGGGCCGTTGTTGGTGACGGTCAGCCTGGCCACTTGGGCGCCAGTGGCGAGTTCGGTCACTGCCACGTCCGAGTGGGTGCCGGTGCTGATGCCGAGCTGGCCGGAGCCGGACGTCCAGACGGGGAAGATGCTTAGCGGGCCGAGCGCGGTGCCGGCCCCGACGTGAAGCTGCGGAACTTTCATGGTGAACCTCCGGGTTGATTTAATGCGTTTCTGCGCTAATTGCTTCAAGTATGCATGGCTTGCATCTTTAGCGCAATACTGAGATAAATAAACCTGTGAAGACTTCGAAGGACGGCTCCGGTTCATCCCTGCTTGACTACCCCCGCCCCTCGGTGGCCGCGGACACGGCGGTGCTGACGGTGGCGGACGGCACTGGCTGCGTCCTGCTGGTGCAGCGACAGGGCCCGGGCCAGCCGGGGAAGTGGGCATTGCCAGGCACGTTCCTGCGCGAGAGCGAAACCCTGGCGGCCGCGGTTCTGCGGTGCCTGCGGGAGAAGGCCGGCATCTCGGGACGGGTGCCGCGGCAGCTACGGGTTTTCGACGACCCCGGCCGCGACGACCGCGGGTGGGTGCTGTCCGTGGCTCACGTTGATGTGGTGCCGCTTGCGGCCTTGGAGGAGGCGCTGAAGTCCGACGGCGTCAGGCTGGCTTCGGTTTCCGGGGAACCGGAGCTCATCGCCGGACTGCCGTACGGGCACGCCGACATCGTGGCGAAGGCCGTGGAGTGGCTGAAGGCCGCCTACGCGGAGGCGCCTGATCCGGGGGAGCTGCTGGACGAGCCGTTCACGCTGAAGGACCTGCGTGATTTGCATGAGGCCGTGGCCGGGGCGACGCTGATGCGCGACACCTTCCGGCGGTTCATGGAGCCGAAGCTGGTGGGGACGGGGCAGATGTCCGACGGGACGCGGGGGAGGCCGTCGCGGTTGTGGGTGCGGGGATAAAGCCACGGGGGCCCGTGCAACGGCGCCGGCTCGATTCTTCTTACCGGCTCTACGAACCGTGAACGGCCGGCTAGGACCTGTTGTCCCAGCCCAAGTCCCGGAGGGCCTGGTCGATAACGCCCCACACTTCTCCGGTGTCCGGACGCCGGTCCTGACCGGCAAGCTCGAGAAGTCTGGTTCGAAGGCTAGCTTCGTCGTCGCTGAGGCCTTTGTTATACGCAGGGGCAAGCAGATACGAGTGATTGTCGGTCGCGTATGCGGACATCATGTCGAGAAAGATCTCCAGCTCCCGTCCTGCGGCAACGACGTCCGCCGTGGAATTAGCCTGGACGACATTCGCGCTCGGACTGCTGTCAGACATCGGGAGTATGTCCAGCTTGCCCGACCAGACAAGCTTTTGAAGGGGTTCGTGAAATAGGGAAAGCACCGTTCCCATCTGGTGATTCTGCGAGCTCGCGAAGGGGAGGGCGCGTCTGACATCATGGACAATCTCGTGGAAGTGGTCGTCGGCAAGCCCGAACCCGACAAAGAGTAAATGATGCGTGAGGAGATGCGCCTTAACTAAGGCCGACAGGGCGTCGCGGTTGCTGTTGTATCCGAGGTAGTCGTCCCGCGTTAGCACAATGCTCTTTGGCTGGCTCACGGATCCGTGAAGTTTCAGAAGCCAGCTGTTGCCAACGGCGGGAATGTTTTCTGGCATTACGGTCCGCGGTCGCTGCGCGTCCTCACAGGCCATTTCAAAGAGCCGATCGTAGTTCAGCGTGATCGCACCGGCCGATGGCAAAGTGGCGAGGAGCGCTGGTGCCAATCCATATCTACGGAGGTCGACTGCCGAGGCGACTGCCCTTCCAAAGGCTTCGCGTGAACCGTGCTGGTCAACGTAAAGTTGCTCGAGCACTCCTGCCTGGTCGAGCGGTCCGAACCCTTGAAAGGCGCTTTCCTCGGCCTCTTGGAGATGGACGCCGTCCCGCAGCCTCGCCAGAAGCTGCCCCCAAGTCGGCGCACCCGCGCTGACACTCACACCGGCACCCAGGAACGGTACCAAATGTCCTGCGCGGGCTCGTTGGCCGAGTGATTCAGCTTTTTGGTGCCGCTGCTCACCGAGAGAGGGCCACCAGACGTCGTTGGAGCCGTCACGTCTCAACTTTTGAGCCAATGAAAATGCAGCCCGATCCCGCAGAACCAGGACCATATCGACTTGGAAGTTGGCGGTGAGGGCTGATGCCGCGTTCAAGATGTCGCGTAGGGCGGCGCCAAGATGGTTCCCGGCCCCGCCGCCCGCAGTGCCGAAAAACGGCATGGCCAAGAGTCGGTATCGCCGATGGCCGGAAAGGCCCGGCAGCGCGACGAGTGCGGAACGGACAAAGGCTTCAAGCCGTTCTGCGACGACGCACGGACCCCAGTCACCGTCATCTGGTACTGCCGTCAGAATGGGTAGGGGTAATTCCGGGTCCCAGCCGTGGACCGGCCCAGCAAGCGTGTGGCCGGTCCGGAACTTCTCGGCTCCTGAAGCCTGCGCCATGGCCCGAAGTTCAGGATGGGACCGCAGCCAGTGAGGTTCGATCTTGAGGCGGGAGTCGGTGGGGAGCAACCAAGCATCGCATCGGAGGTTCAGGATGTCTGCCATGGCTACGAATACATGCGGCTGGGTCATAGAACCTGTTTACCAAATGAAGCGCCAGAGTTGTCCGAGGTGACATCGGGTCGTTCAAGCCATGACAGGTCGCAATGGTGATTGGGAACGGACGGGAGTCGGTATTCGAACAGTTTGAAGGCAATGCCAAGCTGATCCCTCGCGAGGTCGCGGGCCAAGGATGGTAACCAGATACCGTCGAAATAGGCGTTCATTAGAGCCCGGACGTCGTCTGGCGACCAAACGGCGCCAAAATTGCCCGCAGGCGGATCGACCATGGTCCCCTCCGAATTTAGGACTTGCCGCGTCAGCTCGAACACGACAGCGCGGTTCGTCGCATTAAAGTTGTGTGCCAAGTCCAGTAAAGACGCTCCCTCGTCGTACAGGAACAGAAGTCTTGACGTTTCCATCGGCGTCCAACGGCGGTCCTCTTCCTCGTCGTGAACCTCGAGAGGACTTTCATCGGGAACAGCTTCGAAAGTTGCGTCCAGGAGCGGAGATTCCAGCTGTTCGAGAACCGCCTGCAGAGCTACTACGGACTCATGGTCGTCATGGAGCTTCGCTTGAGGAAAAGAAGCGAGATACCCGTCGGGGATGGAGTTGTCGCTGCGGACCAACAGACTGTCAAGTTCTGCTATGAAGCGATTGGCGTGTTCTTCCAGAACACGGATTCGTTGCTCGTCGCGATAAACCCAGCGCACTTCGAGCTGGAAAGTGTGCCTGTTTTCGACCACGAACAATGCTCGCGCTGACTGTGTCACGTGGAGCTGCCATTGAAGTTGGTCCCGGTACATGCCCAATGTTGCACTTAAGGGTTTTACCGAGGTCTTGATTTCAGCAACGACGTCTTGTCCGATGCCGTCGGGAGTCGAGAGGTGACGGGCGTTCGATCCTGAGCAAACGTAGGAGTTGTGGACAATCCCGAATTCTTTGGCGACCCACGCCGCGATGAACGGTTCTCGGTCGATGCCGTGTTGGAACGCGGCCAGTCGTGGTCCCTCTGCGCCGGTTACTTTCTGGTTCAACAGAGCCGGACGCTGTTTACTCGCATCGCCGTTGAGTTTCACTATCTTCTTGACATCCGTGGCTGTGACGCCATGCCGGCGGGCAAGCAACCAAGCGTCCCTATCGTCCGATCCAATGGGTCTGCCGTTGCTGTCCAACAGATAGGTGACGTGAAAGGCGCCCGCCGAGTGCGAAGTAATGGACTGCTGCGCCGAGGGCCTTGGCGACATCGTTGGGGGCACAACTTCGAGAGTTCGGATCACTGAAGCCGGGGCTGGGAGTTGCGGGAGCGGAGCCTGCGAGACCGATTTGTGGCTGATTCGCCGGGCCTCGTCGACTGACGAATCCGTCGGCTTCTCACGACCCTTACTGCTTTGGCCTGACGCAGATTTGACCAGGAAGAACACGAATGCACCAATCAAGAGCAATATCAAGACGTCCAAGGTGTTTAACGCCCCCCGTTACCTTTTTAGCAGCCCCTTAAAGAGTAAGAATTGGGGCTGTTGGCCTGTCGGTCCCGGCATGATTAAGTCCCCCAGTCATTAATGATCCGGGGGGGGGTGTTGTCACCGGGAATCGATAGGCGCCAAGGGATCGCTAATGGGGACCGGACCAGCACAATGAAGGAACGTGTAGGTCAGCCGTAACGTGGATGCCGAGCCTTGCCGCCGCAGGACATGCCAACACCGAATTTCATACACACAAATTCAGGGAGGCTTGCGTTGATCAAGGACCATGAACTCGTTTGACATTTTCATTGGTGTTGACGTTGGCAAGAGCAATCACCACGCGATCGCCATCGACCGGTCAGGCAAGAAACTCCTCGACCGGGCCCTGCCCCAGGACGAGGCCAAACTACGGGCAATCATCAAGGTCGTCGCTGGCAAAGGACGGGTTCTTCTCGTGGTGGACCAGCCCTCGACCATTGGCGCCCTGCCGGTCGCCGTGGCCCAGGCAGAGGGCATCCTGGTCGGCTACATTCCAGGCCTGGCGATGCGCCGCATCGCTGACCTTCATCCCGGGGAGGCCAAGACCGACGCCCGAGACGCTGCCATAATTGCCGAAGCCGCCCGGTCCCTGCCGCACACGCTGCGCTCCGTCGTCGTCGCCGATGAGCAGGCTGCGGAGCTGTCGATGCTGTGCGGTTTCGATGATGATTTGGCCAAGCAGGCCACCGCGACTTCCAACCGGATCCGGGGACTGCTGACACAGGTCCACCCGGCGCTGGAACGGGTGGTTGGCAAGCACCTGGACCATCCCGCGATGGCCGAACTGTTGATCAAGTACCCGTCCCCGGAAAAGCTGCGCAAGGCCGGCCTGAACCGTTTCACAGCACTGTTGGCACGCCATGCACCGCGGGCCGGGAAAGGCTGGGCTGTAGAGGTGTTCGCCGCCCTGGACGAGCAGACCGTCGTCGTGGACGGCACCGGTGCGGCGGGCATCGTCCTGCCCCAGCTGGCCACCATGCTCAAACAGCTGCGCACCTCCCGCCATGAGATCCTCACCGAAGTCGAATCTCTGATGGAGGCCCACCCTCTTCACGAGGTCCTGACCTCCATGCCGGCGGTCGGGGTCAGGACCGAAGCACGCATCATCACCGAAGTCATCGGCAAGGAATTCAAGACTGCCGGGCACCTTGCTTCCTATGCTGGCCTGGCCCCGGTCACCTGGCGCTCAGGTACCTCGATCCGCGGCGACCACCCCTCCAAGAAGGGCAACAAGAGCCTCAAACGGGCGTTTTTCCTCTCCGCGTTCGCGGCCCTGAAGGACCCGCTCTCACGCGCCTACTACGACAAGAAACGGGCCGAGGGAAAGCGCCACAACCAGGCCCTGATCGCCCTCGCACGCAGGCGCTGCGACGTGCTGTTCGCCATGCTCCGCGACGGGGCCTTCTACAACGAACCAAGCACCGAGACCGCCTAACCACCGAGGACTACCAGCTGGCGGGCACCCACCGCCAGCCGCTAAACCCTGCCCAAAAACCCGTCACGCGATTCAAAAAAGAAAAACCTGCCCCACCGCTTGACAAAGAACATAGGGACAGCCTCCGACGACGAGGGCGGCGCTCGCGGACGAGCTGGGGCTCAGCGAGTCGACGCTGCGCCGGCTCGACCTCTAATCACTTAAGAGTATTTTGCACCACACCCACGGCAATTCCCATTGAAAACCTTGTTTTCGCCGCAGTTAGAGCACCGCTTACCTTGCCCACCCTTGCCTTCGTTTGCAGGCAGAGTCATGGTGTGGCCACACCGAGAGCACAGCCGCCCGGTAGGAGTTTCAAAGAACGTCTGTTTGCCGCACTCGGGGCACATCTTTCCAGCCATTGCTACAGCACCGTTCTTGTGTATGTATATGTATGTGTGTGGCAACCCTAGGTGATCGGCTTTCGCTCGTCAAGATCCGCATGGCTGGGCCGCCAGGCCCCGACTCCGTACGCCAGCGCCGCGATCAGCACAGGAGGGCCAGCCCTGGCAACAGCAGGCGGAGGAAGTTCACGGATGCCACCCTGGCACCGTACAGGCGGCCTTGGCGGTGGCTCTGCCATCGAGGGGTCAGTTCGTGTCGCGACTCGCCGTACGGATTCGCCCTGCTCTGCGACGGGACGCTCTATGAAACCGAACATCGACTTGCTGCTTGACAAACAACATAGGGACACCCCCCGCTCTTTCAGTACTGATTCGTATGATGGCGCCCCGCCGCTGATGGCGCGTGCTGGTATACGTCAGAGGTCGTATTCCTCGATGGTGACCACAGCCCCATTCACGTGTAGCCATACGCCCCGATTCGGCCGCCCGATCGTCGTCATGATGTCTTTACCCAATCCAATTGTTCCTGAGCGGGATCCGTTGATGCGCCAGCGCGCCTCGATGATCTGGCCTCGATATCGCACAGTCAGTGAGCCATCACGTGCTGGCAACGCGAACTTGGACCGGGCAGGGATTCTTAGATTGCTTCGCGTTCTGTCGGAGTCTGTGATGACTTGGGATTCTATACGCACGCCATTAGCGGCGCCGCTGCCGTCCGGCAACGTCGTTTTGTGACCTGCTGGATCAGGGAGAGTTGGCGTCACAGAGTCGTATCCGAAACGACCAACTGGGGAAGAAGCCCTTGAGCCCGCACGTAGGATCTTGTAGCCGGCCAAGCCGTGGCGTTTTCGAATCCCCTGCTGCACGTCGACGTTGGCGAATGGGGCAACGCGTTCGGAATCGAACAGAGCGCGACGCACCGACGTCGGGACTGCGTCAGCGAAGCTGGTCAGCATGAGCGCCTCGTTCGATTTCGGATCCTCCGTCGCTGCATAGTGGACAACCAGCGTTTCGAGACCGGACAGCGTCTTCAACCACCATCCGCCGGCGTGCGGCGATCGTTGACCGATAGGAGTGCCGTAGTACTGATTGACTCGCTCCTGAACGGACGTTCCGGCCAGGCCGAGGTAGAGGACTGCGGAATCTGGAATCCAAAAGGCGCCAATCCTGGTCGCTAGTTCCTCGTCGGAAGCAGGTCTGCCATCAATCGTGACCGACCGGCAGACCCTCCGAAGTGCTGCGAATGCCCGTGGATCATGATGATAGTTGGGCATTAGCCCGATCGGGTCGTCGAGGTCGGGAGTGGATGCCACGACATAGACGCCCGGCACATCCAACGGGATTTGATCGCCCCATTTCACTGCGCCGGCTGTTTCAAGGCCGCATTTGTTGAAAATTTCGCCCACTGAAATAGTCATGGGCTAATGCTAAGTGGCACCCCGGACAATTTGAGTTGTTGGTCTCTGACCGTCACACCAAATACCCTGGCGCAGTGACTACATTCAATGGGGGACCGGCAGCAGAGAAGCTGCCCGAGGGCTTGTACGAACTTCTCAACACCGACGCACTCGGCAAGCGTCTGGAGGAAGCACCTGAATTTCAACCAATCTTCGCCGACATTGAAGACGAAGACAGCCCGGGCGTCCTCTCCCGCCACGTAGCCGACGCCGTCCGCCAAGCACTCACAAGTGCAAAGCCAACCGACCGGGTCGCCCTCGCCAACCGACTCCTCAACGAGCTACAGCACACAGACCGCATCGCGGATGGCCCCAGCCAGCTCCACTCCCTCCACCGCCCGGACGCACTCAAGCGCCGGAATCTCCGCCGCCCCACCACCAAGCTCAGCGATGCCGCGCTCCTGACCAACAGCAAAGACGAGCCCAACCTCGCCGCCGAACTCAGAGCTGAAATCGAATCCGCCAACACCGTGGACCTGCTCTGCGCGTTCGTCCGCTGGACAGGTCTCCGTCTCCTCCAGCCGGCACTCGAGCAACTCACAGAACGCGGCGTCAAGTTCAGGGTCATCACCACCACCTACATGGGCGCCACCGAGCGCCGCGCCATTGACGAGCTCGTCAAACGCTACGGGGCCGAGGTCAAGATCAACTACGAAACCCAGGCCACGCGCCTGCACGCCAAGGCATGGCTTTTCCGCAGAGACTCCGGCTTCGATACCGCCTACGTCGGCAGCTCCAACCTCAGCCAAGCGGCGCTGCTGGACGGCCTCGAATGGAACGTCCGGCTCAGCACGGTCGGCACCGCCACGCTCCTGAAGAAGTTCGAGGTCACCTTCGACAGCTACTGGGAGCAGCGCGCCTTCCAGAGCTATGACCCGGACCGCGACGGCGAGAAGCTGGATGCTGCACTGGAGCGAAACGGCGGCCGGCGCACGGCGGCCCCGGACGCAACCACCGGCCTCGAAGTGCAGCCCTTCCTCCACCAGGAGGAGATGCTCGAAGAACTGGAGGCCGAGCGCCTCAAGGGCTTCAACCACAACCTCCTGGTGGCCGCCACCGGAACTGGGAAAACAGTCATCGCTGCCCTGGACTACAAGCGCCTCTGCGAGGCTGCTGGCCGCGATCTCAAGCTGCTCTTCGTCGCGCACCGTCAGGAAATCCTGAAACAGGCCATGCGTACCTACCGTGATGTCATGCAGGACGGTGCCTTCGGCGAACTCTATGTGGGGGACCACAAGCCGAAAGAGTGGAAGCACATCTTCGCCTCCGTCCAGTCGCTGTCCTCGCTCGGCATCGAACAGCTGGAACCGGACTTCTTCGACGTCGTCGTCATCGATGAATTCCACCACGCCATGGCACCCACCTACCGCCGCCTGCTGGATCACCTGAAGCCGCAGCAACTTCTCGGACTCACTGCGACGCCGGAACGCGGCGACGGTGGCGACGTCGCCAAGCAGTTCTTCGACGGGCGAACCGCCAGTGAGCTCAGGCTGTGGGACGCGCTGGACGCGGACCTGCTGGTGCCGTTCCACTATTTTGGCGTTTCAGATGACGTCGACCTGAGCCAAGTCGAGTGGAAGCGCGGAAATTACGACGCTGCACAGCTGAACAACCTCTACACCGGCAACGACGCCCGCGCCGCAAAGGTGATCCGCGAACTGCGTGACAAAGTCACCGGTACAGACCAGATGCGGGCCATCGGCTTCTGCGTTTCAGTCCAGCACGCTCACTACATGGCAGAGGTGTTCAATCGCGCCGGGATTGCCTCCGTTGCCGTCCATGGCAGTACCGACGACGGCGAACGCGCCCTCGCGCTGGACCGTCTCCGCCAGCGTGAGATCAACTGCATTTTCGCGGTGGACCTGTTCAATGAGGGGCTGGATCTGCCGCAGGTGGACACCATACTGATGCTCCGGCCCACGCAGAGCGCCACGATCTTCCTGCAGCAGTTGGGGCGGGGGCTGCGCCGTGCCGAGGGCAAAGCAGTGCTGACGGTCATGGACTTCATCGGCCAGCAGCGTCGTGAGTTCCGCTTCGATCTGCGCTACCGGGCGCTCACCGGCTATGGGCGCAAGGAGCTGGAAAAAGCTGTCGAGGACGAGTTCCCGTACCTGCCGTCGGGCTCGCAGATCGTGCTGGACCGGGTGGCGCAGAAGGTGGTGCTGGACAACATCAAGGCACAGCTGAAGTTCAACCGGGCGCAGCTTATCCGGGACATCGCGTCGTACGCGGAGACGGAACTCGAGGCGTACCTCGAGCGGTCCGGGAGCGATGTGAAGTCGATCTACCGTTCGACCAAAGATTCCTGGACCGGCTACCTCCGCCAGGCCGGCCTGATCGACGGCCGGGGATTGGGCTTGTCGAAATCGCCCGCAGAGGAAATTCTCAAGGGCCAGCTCGTCGGCCAGGCGGACGCTGAGGAGAAAAAGCTCCTCGGTCGCATGGCCGCGCTCATCCACGTGGACGATCCGGAACGCGCCGAGGCGTACTCGATGCTTGTCGCTGCGGATGCGCCCCGCTACGCGGAGCTTGGAATGCGCGAGCAGACGTTCGCCCGGATGCTTTTCTACACACTGTGGGATGACGGTGGTGGTTTCCAGTCGTACGACGCCGGCCTGGACTATCTGCGCGGCTACCAGTTTGTCTGCAGCGAGATCCGCCAGCTTGTGAAGCTCGGGGTGGCCGCGTCGAAGCATGCTGCCAATGGCCTCGGAGCAGGTCTGCAACACGTTCCGCTGCTCTCTCACGCGACCTATCGACGCGAGGAAATTTTGGCGGCGCTGCAGTACGGTTCGCTGGAGCTGGGGAAGAACGTTCAGCACCGGGAAGGCGTGGCGTGGTGCCCGGCGACGTCCACGGACGCCTTCTTTGTCACACTCAACAAGGATGACAAGAAGCACTCGGCGACGACGATGTACAAGGACTATGCCGTCGGCCTAGATCGGTTCCACTGGGAGTCGCAGAACGCGACATCCCCGGGCAGCCCAACGGGAAGACGCTATCTGGACCGTGCAGGGCACGGTTCGCAGATTCTGCTGTTTACGCGGGATACCTCAGAGGATGAGACAGGTCTGACCGTTCCATACATGTGTCTCGGACAAGTGGACTACGTAAAGCATGCTGGTGAGCGGCCGATCGGGATCACGTGGAAGCTCCACCGGCCGATGCCTGCCGATGTGTTCGCGACGGCTGCTGCCGTGGCGCAATAGTTCTAGATTGAGTGGAGGTTCATTTCTCCCGCATAATCGTCACCGTCGGCATGAAGCCGATGTCGCCGACGTCGTAGCCACCGCGTGTGTGGGCGCTGACCGGGACTGTCTTCGGGGCGTTCCACGATGTGCCCGGCGCGCGACGCATGAAAGGGCGAACTTCGTGGGCGCTCCTACCGCCGTAGTTTGAGAAGAACCCTTCCTCTAGACCGGCCGTGGCAAAGCCGTTCTCGATGACCACAGGAATCAACCAATCGCTGTGCGGTTTGTAGGTGAGGGTGCGTTGAGGTGCGGCGGTGCGGACGTCGAGGTAGTCCCGTCTTCGTGGTTCAGCGGATACGGGTGCGCTCCGGCGGATGTGGAGGCCCCTCCGGAGCTTGAGGGCGGCCTCGGCCATGAACTGGGCGTCCTCTCGGTCCATCTCGGTCAGGTTCACATGGCGTGACACGGTGATCAGCCGTCCGCGCAGGGGGACGTATTGGCCGAGGCCCATTCCCCGGACCCAGTCAGACATGGACCCGAAAGTGACGACCGCCAACTGGGTTCCGTCCTGCTCTACATGCCAGAACATGAAGCGGCTCTTGCCGGCGTCGGTGAGGACGCCGGTGTGCATTGGCCGCAGATTTGTGAGGGCGTTCTTAATGACAATCGGTGACGCGTTCCGGCTGTTCCTTCGAGCGGCGGACCGGAGAGTGTTGCTGACCTCGTGGTAGGCGAATAGGCCGAACTTCCCGTTGCAGACAAGACGGATCAGGTTTCGGAGAGCTCGCTCTGTGAGCTTATGTGTGTCCGTGGCGACTGAGAACGACCTGACATTGCGTTCGTCCAACTCCAGTGCCGCAGCCAAGCTGTCGAACAAGTCGGGGTGATCCTTAGGCGCGAAACCGCTAAGCGTCAGGTGCAGTTCTTCCAAGGCGAGGTTTCCGGGGCCTATGGACGTTGGTATGGGATCCGTGCGTGGCGTAGCCACCTGGATGCCGGCGGGCTCAGGCTTGGACTCGGGGTCCGTTTCTCGCCGGTGCCGAAGGGCGTCCAGCTGACGTTTGATTTCTGCCGCCAACGGGTTGGATACCGCAGCCGCGGGCGTTTTCGGTATCTTCTCCAGCACAACGGGACTCGTCGGTGGATACTCGGCTTTGGGACGCGAACCAACAGGAGTGCCATTCCGTCGCTGCAAGGTGGCCGCCTCGCGTTCCATTTTGATCCTGAGGACTTCGAGTCTCCGGTGGTGCCGGACGATTCCGGCCCAGGACCGGTTCGGAAACGATTTAAGTTCCTTGCGCACCGGCAAGAAGCCCCAAGCGAGCAGCTTCTCGGCGTACCTCGGTTCCAGCCGGTCGTAGTCCTCCAGAGATATGTGGCCCTCGGGATCGGGTGCGTAGTTTCGGGCAGTCAGCAATGGTCTCGCCGCCTTGAGAGCAGCGAAGCGCCGGAGATGCTCGGCTTCTTCGGCAAACAAGCGGGTCCGCGCGGGCGTTGGAGCTAACTGGATTCCCGCGCGGCGCGACTCGCGGACCAGCTCCTGCAAGGGCAAGCGTGTCTGTTTCACGATGTCGCTGAACAGAACCGATGACCGGTCGGTTTTGGGACGGAACTTTCCGGTGGCTGGCTTGGACTGCGACGCAAGCCCTTGCCGCAACGACACCCCCGGCGCCCGTGCTGCCGTCGACCGCACCACCCTGTCGTCAGGCGCAACGCCCAGTACTTCCTGCTTGAACTTCCGCAGTACCGCCTGCTGCTCTGGGTCGAGCGCGCTCATTCTTCCCCCCTGTGCAAAATTCTGTTACCGGAGAAAGGCTACCCAGCAGCACCGACATTTCTGCGTCAGCCGCGGTCGAGGCACGCGGAGACCGTGTGCAGCTGGTCGTGGTCGCTGAAGATTCCCATTTTGTGCAGAAGCTCTGCCAAGCCGGAAACTTTGCATATACAGGCTGCGGCCCGAGCCGCAGATGCGTCAGACCAATCTGAGTCCCGTTATTCGTACGCATCCTATGGCACGTAGATCCCCTAAATGCCGTTGATCTAAAGCGAGTACGAAAATTGGACGGCGCCCCGACACGCTCTGACCGTTCCAGTGCAGATATTGGCGGCTAAGAACGCACGCCCGCCTCGGCCAGATGGGGCACCAACTAGAGGACCAAATCCGGCTGCGTCCTATAAGATCGGGCCTATGCTGCAAACACCCGAGCCATGTCAATATGGCTGAACCCTGGTCATCCGTGGATGACGTGGCCGAGCATCTGGGCATCAGCAAAGACACCGTTTACGCCTGGCTCTCCAAGCGAGAGATACCGGCTCATCGCGTTGGCCGGTTGTGGAAGTTCAAACTCAGCGATGTTGATGCCTGGGTGACTGCGGGCGGTGCCGCTGAGGGCGGTCTGCCGCATTGAGCGACGAGACAAAGTACAGGCTTTCGTTCACGACGGGCGGACTGCTCGCAAATGAGTGTCGAGTGATGGCTTCCGAGTACATGAAATCAGGAAGCTGGGGAGCAGCCAGGGCCTCAGTGCGGGCAGAGAACCTGCTGCAGAAGCGGACAGCTTCCGCAGTCCTGAGGATCAGCAAAGAGGCCATGGACCGAATCCGCATGCTGACTGACGACGAGCTGGATGTTGTGGTCAACGGCAACGCCAAGGAGAGGTCTCAAATCATATGGCTTGCTATCTGCCTCCAGTACAGGCTGGTAGCCGAATTCGCTGAAGAAGTCATTAGAGAAAAGTACTCGTCGCTCAACACCGAGCTAGGACCCAACGACTTTGACTCCTTCCTTGTGAAGAAGTCGTTCTGGCACGGGGAATTAGAGGAGTTGAAGATCTCATCAAAGCTGAAGCTGCGCCAGAACTTGTTCAGAATGCTTCGTGAAGCAGAAATATTGTCGGAGGCAGGGCATATTCTGCCCCAGGTGATCGGTGAACGCGTCGCTGGAATCTTGAGGAGACGCGGCCCCGGATCGCTATTTATTTTTCCCGTTACGGACTTCGAGGTTGAGAGTTTGAAGCATGAATAAGAAGGTCGCCGATTCGCCGCTGCCTGAGCGCGAAGAGCATCTCTTCAAGGCGCTGACCAGCAGGCGCTTCTTGGACAACAAGGTGCCCGGAAACGAGGTGCCATTCTTTATCTGTCCCTTCGCGCCGGGAGAGGCCCTGGACATGGAGAAGGCACAAGGCCGGCTTCAGAATCGTCTCAAACTCGAGGGCATCGAGGTATTGGAGATCAATCTCTACGACCTCACAGTGGAGATCCTCCAAGAACGGGAGCTCTGGGACAGCGTGCTCGAAGCAGAGCCACAGAATTCCAAAGACGAATTCCGAGAACTGTTCCAGCAGATCTTCGATCCCGCCAAGGAGCTCGCCCCTCGCGTTAGACAGAAGCTAGCTGCACCACATGACATTTTCTTTCTGACCGGGATCGGCGAAGTATTTCCCTACATCCGCTCCCACACAGTGCTTAACAATCTGTTGAGCATTTCGAAGGAAAGGCCTATGTTGATGTTCTTTCCGGGAGAGTATCGGCAGTCTCCGTCTCAAGGATCTTCGTTGGTGCTCTTCGGGCAGCTCACCGACGATCAGTACTACCGAGCCTTTAACATCTTCGACTATCACGTCAACACGGGGGAAGCATGAAACTTCAAGATATCTTTGCAAAGGACATTTCACGGACTATTGAGGGCGTCGTCAAAGCCGATGATGAGTCCCAGATCGGCACGGAAGTTAGTGAGTACGTTCTCACTAATGAGGCCAGCCAGCGGATGGAATCCTTGCTGGACGCCTACAACAACTATGCGGGTGCAAATGGCGCTTGGGTCTCAGGGTTCTTCGGATCCGGCAAATCCCACATGCTCAAGATGCTGGCCCATCTTCTCGGCGACGTCGATGGACAGAGAGTTTCCCGCGAGCAGGTCATCAACAGCTTCATAGAGAAGACGGACGGCAACGCAATTTTGCGGGCGTCCATCGAGAAGTCACGGCAGATCCCCGCCAAGAGCATTCTTTTCAATATTGACCAGAAGGCGACTCTGCAGAGCAAGGACCAGCCGGACGCGTTGCTGAGCGTTTTCGTAAAAGTCTTCAACGAATCCTGCGGCTTCTATGGACAGCTGGGCCACATCGCTAAGTTCGAGCGCGACCTCGTTAGGGAGGGGATCTTTGACAGCTTCAAGGCCGCTTTCAGGGACATCTCGTCGAAGGAATGGGAGGAGGGCCGCACTCTCGGCATCCTCCAGGAAGGCAACATCGCGAAAGCCTACGCGCGAGTGACTGGCGACGACGAGAGGGCCCCGACACAGATCCTCTCCAAGTACCGCTCTGAGTACAGCGTATCGATTGAAGACTTCGCCAATGATGTCAAGGAATGGCTGGATGGCCAAGACGGAGACTACCGCCTGAACTTCTTTGTCGACGAGGTCGGCCAGTTTATTGCGGACAACACCAAGCTCATGCTGAACCTGCAGACCGTCGCAGAAACATTGGCCACAAGATGCAACGGCCGGGCATGGGTGTTGGTCACTTCCCAAGAAGACGTCGACGCCGTTGTCGGCGACCGCACCAGCAAACAGGGTAATGATTTTTCCAAGATCCAGGCCCGCTTCAAGAACCGCGTCAAACTGACGAGCGCTGACGTGGAAGAAGTTATCCGGAAGCGCCTTCTCGAGAAGACCGCCTCAGGATCGATTCAGCTGGGCGGCATCTACGCTGTTGAGTCCAACAACTTTAAGACGCTGTTCGATTTCGCGGATGGATCACGCAAATACCGCATCTTCAATGACGAGGATCAATTCACTTCCAGCTATCCGTTCGTGACCTATCAGTACACCTTATTTCAGGATGCGCTGAAAGGATTGTCCGCGCACAACGCCTTCGAGGGCAACAATCTTGCTGTCGGAGCGCGCTCGATGCTCGGAGTCTTCCAGGACGTGATTCAGCAGCTCCAGGAAAGTCCCGTCGGCGAGCTGGCGACCTTCGATCGGATGTTCGAGGGAATCCGCCACTCTCTGAAGTCGCAGCTGCAGGGCGCCATCATCACCGCCGAAGACCATGTGGCTGGACAAAACCAGTTTGCCGTAAAAGTGCTCAAAGCACTCTTCCTCGTAAAGTATGTTCCCGACTTCAAAGCCACCCTGCGGAACGTGACCATCCTTATGTACAACCAGTTCGGATTGAACATGGTGGACCACTCCAAGAGTGTCAAGGACGCGCTCAATCTCCTGGAGCAGGGCACCTACATCCAGTTGAACGGCAGCACCTACGAATACCTGACCAGCGACGAAAAGGACATTGAGCAAGAGATCAAGTCAGTCGAACTGGATTCTTCCAAGTTCGGCTCGGATTTTGTTGGCTTCTTGACGGGGGACATTCTGAAGTCCTCTAAGGTGCGCTATGAGACCAATGGTCAGGACTTCCCCTTTGGCATTCGATTGGATGACTCGCCTCACGGCACGCAGAGGGAGCTCACTCTCCACTTCATCAGCCCCGAGTACGTTTACGCCGACTCGCTTGAGACGTTGAAAGCACACAGTTCCGGCCGGGACGAGCTTCGCGTGGCGATTGCCGACGACGGCAGGCTGATGGCGGACATGCGGCTTTACCTGAGAACCGAAAAGTATCTCAAGCTGAAGAGCTCGAACCAGCAGTCGGATTCGGTCCGCCACATCCTGGAGGTCAAGGGAAGACAGCTCTCGGAACGGCGTAAGGAAGTCGTAGGCAGGCTGCGCAGCCTTATCGGGAAAGCGACCCTGATAGCCAACGCTTCAGAGCTCGCTGTGGCTTCAGAGGATCCGGCGGTGCGCATCGACCTCGGATTCCAGGACCTGATTGCTCGGACGTATCCGATGCTGGCGATGCTGGGTAAGACCAAGTACAGCGAGGATCAGATCCAGAAGAATATCAAGATCCTGGACGGTGCCCTTGAGGGCGATGCTGCTGAAATGCTCTCGGTCGGAGAGCAGGAGATCCTGAACTGGATTACCTTGCAGAACAACCAGGCGAACAAGGTATCCGTAAAATCTGTCGATGAGCATTTTGTCTCGAAGCCCTACGGGTGGGCGACAGTCGCCGCACAAGTTCAGCTCGCCAAGCTGGTGGGTGTGGGCAAAATCGCGGTCAGTCGCGACGGCGCAAAACTTGCGCGTACGGAAATCGGCCCTGATCTGAAAAACACCGCGCGATTCCCGATGCTCGTCCTGACCGTTCCAGTTGACTACAGGCCGGCCGACGTTCGCGCGCTTGCGGAGTTCTACAAGGACTTCTTCCTAGAACCGCAGCCGTCTAAGGAAACGCTGGAACTGGCAGCCGACACTAAGTCCCGTCTGCAGGCACTGCACGACAAGCTGAAGTTAGATCAGGAAATGTTCCAGTATCCCTTCATGGAATCCTTGAACGGTTCCGTCATGGCCCTTGCCCAGGTCTGCGGCCAGCCGGATGAGTGGTACGTAAACAGCTTCAGGCCTTCGATGGACGGGCTTCAGGAACTCAAATCGGACTTCATCGATCCGATCCAGAGCTTCCTGAAAGGAAGCCAGAAGAAAATATACGACGACGCCGTGGCGCTACTTAGGGGCGAAGAGTCAAATATCGAACAGCTCAAGTCCGACCTTCCGGAGAAGATCGCCGGGTTGCTGGACGACGCCACGATTTTTAGGGGCACAAAGATGCCGATGCTGAATGCACACCTTCAGTCTCTCCGGGAAGAGCTCGACGCAGCAGTAGGAGCCGCACGGACGGCCGCCCAAGATGCTGTCAAGAAGGCAGCCGATTCGCTCACGAGCAGCGCTCATTTCGCTGCCGCCGCGAAGGAAGCTCAGGCCCAGGTCAGGTCCCGCATCACTTCCTTTGAATCAGGTATCGGCTCTGAGAAACAGATCATTACGCTGAAGAGCAAAGCCGTCGTCTTCAACGACGAAGTCAAGCCGAGCTTGTTCCAGATCCTGACTTCGAACCCAGAGAAGCCAGAGCCTGTTCCGCCCAAACCGGGTGTCGAGGACGAACCGACTGTCCCCCCGGCGAAGATCGTTTCATTCGGCTCGATTGAGCTTGATTCAGACATCCAACTCATCGAGACTGAATCCGACATTGAGGACTTCGTGGGCGCCATCCGACGCGCACTCAAAATGGAGATCTCAATTGGACGAAAGGTGACTCCGTAATGGACTTGTCGCTGTTGCGTGGGTTTGCTGCGGGTGTTCGGGTTGAGTTGGTGGGCGTTGTTGGGGCGCGGTTGGCTGGGGTGTTGTTGCCTGGGTCGGTGGAGCGTGTTGAGTTTCCTGAGGCGGTGAGGCGTCTTGAGGGGGCGGTGGTGCGATCGGGGCGTGATGCTGTGGTGGATCAGGTGGCGTATACGTGGTTCAACCGGTTGGTGGCGTTGCGGTTTATGGACGTGAATGGTTATACGGGTGTAGGCGTGGTTTCTCCTGCGGGCGGGGCTGTGGCGGGTCAGCCGGAGGTGCTGGCGGAGGCGAAGGCCGGCCATGTTGATGTCGATGCGGTGGGGGTGAAGGTCCGGGACCGAGTGATTGGTCTGTTGGCGGGGGATGCGCCGTCCCGGGACCCTCAGGGCGAGGCGTACAAGCTTCTACTGGCGGGGTACTGCAATTTTTGGGCGGGCCCGATGCCGTTCATGTTTGAGCGGTCCGGGGATTTCACGGAGTTGCTGGTTCCGGATGATTTGCTCTCGGACCGGTCGATTGTGGCCCGGATCGTGCGGACTCTGACGCCGGAGGTGTGCGGCGATGTTGAGGTAATCGGGTGGCTGTACCAGTTCTATATTGCGGCGCGTAAGGACGAGGTCTTTGCCGGGTTCAAGAATCAGAAGGCGACGGCGAAGGAGATCCCGGCGGCGACGCAGCTGTTCACGCCGCACTGGATTGTGAAGTATCTGGTGGAGAATTCCCTGGGCCGGTTGTGGCTTCTGAACAACCCGCGCTCCGGTCTGGCGGATCAGATGGAGTACTACATTGCCCCGGTGGAGCCGGAGACTGACTTCCTGAGGATTACTGGTCCGGAGGACTTGAAGGTTTTGGATCCGGCGTGTGGATCCGGTCATATGCTCACGTATGCGTTTGATTTGTTGTATCTGATGTACGAGGAGTCGGGGTACGCGCCTTCGGATATTCCGGGTCTGATCCTGGCGCATAACCTGTTCGGGGCGGAGATTGACCCGAGGGCGGGGGCGTTGGCGGCGTTTGCGTTGGTGATGAAGGCTCGCGGGGTACAGAAGTCGTTCTTGAACCCGGGGAAGGGCACGGAGCCGAATGTCTGTGTGCTCGAGCCGGTGCGGTTCACTGTCGATGAGCTGGAGACTCTGGCGACCCGGGGCGGGGACAAACATGCGCAGATCGCGTTCTGGCAGGCGTTTGAGGACGCGGACACATTCGGCTCGCTGATCCGCCCGAACCAGGACCTCATTGCACCGATGAGGGCGCGTCTGGAGTCGCTGGGGGATGCGGCGACGCTGTTCGGCGGGGATGTCCTGGACCGTGCCCGGACGGTGGTCCGGCAGTCGGAGTATCTCTCCACCCGGTACCACGTGGTGGTCGCGAACCCGCCTTACATGGGGAGCGGCAACATGGGGGCAAAGCTCGCGGAATTCGCCAAACGCGAATACCCGGACTCAAAATCCGATCTTTGCTCGATGTTCATCGAACGTTGCGTCGGACTCTCACATCTGGATTGCATGGTGGCGATGGTTACCATGCAATCGTGGATGTTTCTCTCGCGGTTCGCACAGCTTCGCCGACGAATATCGACTGACTTGTCGTTGAGTAGTATGGCGCACCTCGGGTCCAATGCCTTTGACAGCATTAACGGCGAGGTCGTTGGTACGACGGCATTCACGCTTCGAAATAGTCAGCAGAACTCGAAGTTAGGAACGTATTTTCGACTCATTGACGGGAAGAATGAAAGCGCTAAGAAGGGCGATTTGGCCGCTGCAATCCAGTCAGCGGAACATCCTCGCCGATTCGAGATCGATAGCTCGGTGTTCTTGGAGATTCCGGGAGCACCTTTCGCCTACTGGGCGACGGAGAACTTGCGTGCGACTTTTGCCAGCGGACTCCGGATAGAGGACCTCGGCCCGGTGCGGCAAGGGTTTCAGACCGGGAACAATGACCTCTTCATGCGTAATTGGCACGAGGTTTCCGCTGGCCAAATCGGGAGGAACTGTACTTCCACCGCCGATTTTCACGCCAGTCGATACAGGTATGCACCATATTTGAAGGGTGGGTCATTTCGAAAATGGTGGGGAAATGACGACTTCGTTGTTAAGTTCGACACGGACAGTTATAGGCAGCTGTCAAAGCTCGGGAATAAGCTGCCCTCCAGACAGTTGTACTTCCACGATAGCATCACGTGGTCTGCCCTCTCTTCCGGTAGTTTTGGCGCACGATACGCCGGCGTGGGGCAGACATTCAGCGCAAAGGGAGCATGTGCCTTTCCGGTGGATAGCTCCGCGCGAAAGTTGATGCTCGCCATTCTGAATTCCCACGTTGTCGATCAGCTGTTCGGCTTCATGGGAGCCACCTTGGACTTCAACGTTGGCTCGATCCGGGAGATTCCAGTGCCGCGGGATATACCCTCCGAACATCGAGTGAGGATTGATTCTCTCGTATCTAGACTCATTGAGATTCATCGAAACGACTGGGACACGGGCGAGAGTTCGTGTGACTTCTTGGGAAGTCCCTTGTGCGATCCAGCTGAAAAGTACATTTCGGACTCTATCCACGAGCAGCACGAGAAGTGGGCTCTTCTTGAGCACGAAGTAGTTCGGGCACAAACTGAACTTGACGAGATTCTCTGTGATTCCTACGGCATCCCGTTGGATATTGCGGCGCAGCGAGAAGTTTCTTTGACGAATCCCTATCGAGAGTCCTCGAACCCACTGTTGGGTGCGCAGCTGGCAGTCCTTGACTTCATCTCATATGCGGTGGGATGCATGTTCGGCCGCTACAGCATGGATGCGCCCGGCCTCGTGTTGGCGGACCAGGGGGACACTTTGGCGGGGTATCTGCGCAAGGTGCCGTCGCCGTCGTTTACGCCTGATGCGGACAATGTGCTGCCGGTTCTGTCGGACGGCTGGTTCGAGGATGACATTGTCGAGCAGTTCCGGGTGTTCCTGAAGGTGTCCTTCGGCGATGAGCATTTTGAGGAGAACCTGCAGTTTGTCGAGGATGCTTTGGGGAAGGACATCCGGAAGTACTTTGTGCAGGACTTCTACAAGGATCATGTGCAGCGGTACAAGAAGCGGCCGATCTACTGGATGTTCTCCTCGCCTAAGGGGAGCTTCAACGCGCTTATTTACATGCACCGGTACCGTCCTGACACGGTCAGCGTGGTGCTGAACGATTACCTGCATGAGTTCCAGGCGAAGCTGCGGGCCCGCCGCGCCAATATGGATCAAGCGGCACTGTCTCCGACGTCTTCGGCGAAGGAGCAGACGGCGGCCCGCAAAGAATCGGAGCAGCTCGGCAAGACGCTCCTGGAGCTCGAAGAGTGGGAGCAGTCAGTGTTGTATCCCGTGGCGACGGAGCAGATCGAGATCGATCTGGACGACGGAGTCAAGACCAACTACCCGAAATTTGGGACGGCTTTGAAGAAGATTGTGGGACTAGACGCCAATGAGTGAGATCCATCAGCACCTCAGTCAAGCGCTGAAGAAGTCACGGATCGTCGTATGGAACGATCCGGCTGGAGAGTTTCAAACGGACTTCGACTCGTTCCACGAGGAAGGCGTCGAGAAACGGGAAATCGATAACGACGAGTTCGCCCGGAAGTTCGAGGCTTTGAGGGGCAACCCGAAAGCTCACTATGTCCTCTACCGAAAGGGAACAGTTAGGGAGGGCATAGACAACTGGCTTTTCGACGTCGAGCTGTTCTATTCCAAGTTCAGCGCCAACAAAGATGACCTCGCCGCAGACGTCAGTGGACTTCCCCCGGAGCTCAAGTACCTTGTATCTCAGCACTCTGCGTTCTTCACGGATGAGGAGAAGCGCGTCAAGCTCAAGTCTCTGCTGCGCCCCACGGATTCAGGCACGGACGTCAAAGCCAAGATGCTGGCTATCTGTTGTGGGGCCGACGACCATCGGCTCGACGAAATTGTGGGGCTCCTCCTGGACGACTGCGCCAAGAACAAGGACGCGAGAATCAGGACGATCGCAGACTTTGACCTGCGAGAATTTCTCTTCGAGGGGTTCCGGGCGATCTACGGATACAAGTCGGCTGAGCCGAGCATGGATGACTTTGCACTGTGGCTCTTCAAATCGACCCTCACAAAGTTCGCTGATGGCGCGGGGCAACAGTCGCGGAACGCAAAACTGTTTTTCGGCAGCTGGAGCCACGACGTGAGGCGTGTCCAGGCGTTCAAGAGTCTCTCGACGTCGTCCGCCGCTACCCTCCAGATTCGGAAGGCGATTGAGTCCATCCCCTACGCAGAACTTCTGGACAACACCTATTTCGAAGTCGTTGACCAGAAAATCGTTTCGGATATGGCCAGGTTGGCTGCGGAAAAGCACCTGACCGCCAAGGACCTTGCCGAAGCGCTGCGGAAACGGCGGCAGTCGATGTGGTGGGATCGATATGAGGACGTCTACCTTGCTATCGAAGCCGGTGCAGAACTACTCGAAGAGGTCGATTCATTCCAGGTGACCATCAGCTCCTTCGACGACGGACTGACCAAGTACTCGCAGAACTGGTGGAAGCTGGACAAGCTGTACCGGCAATTTATCTATCGCGTCCGTATCACCGAATTCGGGAAGCCACTCGAGATGCTTCGGGATGTCGTCGAGAATCACTACTCGAATAAGTTCCTGATCCCGCTTAACGATGCCTGGCAACTGCAAGTTGATGCCGTTGAAAAATGGCAGTCATCCGCTGTTCCTTCACAGCGTGCCTTCTTCTCCAAGTACGTGCAGCCGCAGCTTGCTAAGAACAACAAAGCCTGCGTCATCGTCTCCGACGCGATGCGCTACGAAGTTGCTGAGCAGCTTGGTTCCCGCATCCGGCAGGAAAACGGTTACGACGCTCAGCTGGAGCCAATGCTCGGCGTTTTACCCAGCTATACGCAACTCGGAATGGCATCGCTCCTGCCACACACAAAACTGGAACAGCAGGCCGGCAAGAGCGCACTCGTTCTCCTCGACGGTGTCCAGTCAGGCGGGACGGAAAACCGATCCAAGATCCTGGCGCCCTTCGGCGGCATTGCCATCAAGGCAGGCACCTTCATCGATATGACGCGGGACGAGCAGAGAGAGTTGTTCAAGACTCATCAGGTTGTGTACATCTACCACGACACAATTGACCACACAGGTGACAAGCTGGCCACCGAGACAAGCGCCTTCCAGGCGGCAGAACAAGCTCTGCTGGACATCGTGGCGCTGGTCAAAAAGACTGCCGGTGCGAACGTCAGTAACATGTTCGTGACGGCAGACCATGGGTTCATCTACCAAGACAAGGCCATTGATGCCAGTGACTTCCTCTCGGAGACGCCGCAGGGCGAGCAGTTCTATTTCGAAAACCGACGGTTCGTTCTTGGCAAGAACCTCAAGCCCCTTCACGGTCTTCGGGCTTTCTCGTCGGCCGAGCTAGGTCTCGAAGGCGATATAGAGATCCAGATCCCGAAATCTATCAAGAGGCTCAAGAGGCAGGGCGCGGGCGCCCGCTTTGTGCACGGCGGCGCGTCACTTCAGGAAATAGTCGTACCGGTTCTTCGGGTCAACAAGAAGAAGTCCGGGGACGTGACGTTGGTCGACGTCGAAATCATGCAGGAAAAGGACTCGATCACGACCAATCAACTTGTTGTTGGACTATTCCAAAAGGAGGCAGTCAGCGACAAGGTCCAGCCCAGGCAGCTCAGAGTCGGGCTCTACTTTGGCGACCGTCGCATCTCCAACGAACTGCTCCACGACTTCGACCTGACAAGCGCTGATAAGCGCGAACGGATGGTGTCTTTGCAGCTGGTTCTAAGCAAGGATGCAGACGATCTGATGAAGGAGAACGTTGAGCTCCTCCTAATGGCCAAAGCCCCCAAGACCGCACACTGGGGCGTGTATGCATCAAAAACGCTGAAGCTTAGCCGGTCGTTCACCGGCGACTTTGATTTCTAGGGGATACGTATGGACGAGGGCAAGGGGAATGGCATGAACGGTCTCGACCAGAAAATCAATAAGGTCTTTGCGGGCTCGGTGGTGCGCAAAGACTTGGTCAAGACGGTCAAGGGCAATGCGATCGTGCCGTCCTATGTGCTGGAGTACTTGCTCGGCCAGTACTGTGCCACGGATGATGAAGCCACCATCCAGGCCGGAATTGAAACGGTCCGGCAGATCCTCGCGGATCATTACGTACACCGCAACGAATCAGAGCTTGTCCGTTCCACGATTCGGGAACGCGGCCGGCATAAAGTCATAGACAAGATCAGCGTCACGCTCAACGACAAGGACGACGTGTATGAGGCGTCGTTCGCCAACCTCGGCATAACGCGTGTACTCGTAGACTCCGCCACAATCAAGAAACATCCCAAGCTGCTGGTAGGCGGCGTCTGGTGCCTCGCGGATGTTGAATACGATCATCCGCTGGACTCCAAACAGATCCCGTGGGTTCTTGGTTCTCTCAAGCCGATCCAGCTGTCCAATTTCAACGTAGACGACTATTTGACATCACGCGCAGAGTTCAGCACCGAGGAGTGGGTGGATCTGCTGATCCAGTCCATTGGGTTCAACCCGGAGATGTTCAACCGGCGCGCAAAACTAACTCAATTGGTCCGGCTGATCCCGTACTGCGAACGCAACTACAATCTCGTTGAACTGGGGCCAAAGGGAACGGGCAAATCCCACATTTATTCAGAGTTTTCTCCACACGGTATGCTGATCTCCGGCGGGGAGATCACTGTCCCCAAGCTGTTCGTCAACAACGCCAACGGGCGGCTTGGCCTGGTCGGATACTGGGACGCAGTCGCATTCGACGAGTTCGCTGGAAAGACTAAGAAGACCGACAAAGCTCTCGTCGACATCATGAAGAACTACATGGCCAACAAGACCTTCTCCCGCGGGGTTGAAACCCTTGGCGCCGAGGCTTCCATGGTCTTCGTGGGCAACACGCAACATACGGTTCCCCACATGCTCAAGCACGCCGATCTCTTCGACGAGCTGCCGCCGTCGTACTATGACGCCGCGTTTCTGGACCGCCTGCACCACTACATTCCCGGCTGGGAGATCGACATCATCCGGGGCGAGATGTTCTCCGACGGATACGGGTTCGTTGTCGACTACATCGCCGAGATCCTGAAGTCGCAGCGAGTGTATGACTACTCGGACAGGTACAAAGAGCATTTCACGCTGTCGTCCGACATTTCGACGCGAGATCGTGACGGGATCCACAAGACGTTCTCCGGGCTGATGAAGATCTTGTACCCCCATGGGCATGCGACTGTCGAGGAGATCGAAGAAATCCTGGTCCTGGCCATGGAAGGCCGCAAGCGGGTGAAGGACCAGATTCTCCGCATCGACAAGACGATGTCATTTGTGAACTTTGGCTATGAAACCCATGAAGGTGAGTGGAGGCCTGTAGCAACGGCGGAAGAGCTGCGGTATCCCTCCATCTACTACCGGGGTGCGGATCATGCGGCAGCGGGCGCCCGAGCCGAACCCGACGGCCCGGACGTGGAGCCGCCCAGTGGGCTGTTTCCGGCAGCATCCGTTGGGAAGCCGGCGAACGGCGCTGCAGCCGCCGAGCCGGTGCTGGGAAAGATGCTGACGTTCCAGAACGGTCAAACAGGCGCCAGCTACGAAAAAATCTTCGGTCCCTATTTGGACGGCGCCAGAATGATCACGCTTGAGGACCCCTACATCCGCCTGCCGCATCAGATGCGCAATCTTGTTGATTTCATAGCGACGTGGGCCAAGCGCATACCGACAGGCGAAGAGGTCAGTCTCATGCTCAAGACCGTTCAGGATGGGGATCCAGGTTATGCCCAGAAGCAGCTCGGGGACCTCCTTCAAATTAAGGGGTCAGTCGAGGCCGCCGGCATAAAAATGGATGTTCATCTTGTAGATCCTTTGGAGCTCCATGACCGGTGGGTTCGGACCGACACGGGTTGGGACATCTCTCTTGGTCGGGGCCTGGACATCTTCGAGAAGCCCGAGAAGTCCTTTGAGTTGGGGCAGAGCGTTCAGGAGTTCCGCAAGGTTAGATCATTCAACGTTATCTACCAGCGCACCTCCTTGAACGAATCCTCCGCCAGTAGGGGAAGCTAGTGCTGGTTCCTTCGGCTCCGCAATGGACCGGTCCCTGCTGCGACACCCATTGGTGAAGTCGAGCAGGTTGCTCAAAGCGGTGAGCGGGAAGACATCCACGAGCCTCCGGGTTCTGCACCGTACGGCAGCCAGCGGCGGCTAGTCGAGGTCGGCTGTCGCCAGTATGTCCGCTGGATTCCAGATGCGCTGAGCTACCTCACGGTACAAAAGGCCCCGCTCTAGGACGTCTTCCTTCTTGAATGACTCGTACGGCTTGAAGGGAAGGTTTGTCGTCTTCACGAACTGTGCGAAGCCGGGGTTCTTCTCATAGAACTGCTGATGGAGAGATTGCGCCAAGATGTTTTGGGACAGGTAGTGGGGAAGTTTCTTCTCGTACGCATCGTCGTTGTAACTGGCGTTAAAGGACTTCGGGAGCAGCAGTAGGTCACCTATGAGGTTTCGATGCTCTGCGAAGTCATGCGCGTGGGGGAATTCTTCGGTGTGGCGCTCGGCATGGTCGGCCCAGATGTGCTCGACCTCGTATCGGACCTTTGCCGCATTCGTCAGTTCGCGATATCTGGATGCCTGCCCGGACTGCAATGAAATATAGTCAGTAATCCGAGCCAGCAGCCTGTGTACCTGGAAGCGGTTCTGCTGATGTAGCCGAAGATGGTCGTTACTGTCGAATGTCTCTGACTCGGCCAGCAGAGAGGCATGTAGACGTTGTGCCAACTCGCTGACTCCCAAACGCCGGATATCTCTCATCACGAGGAACATTGCGTATGACATTGTGGAGTACGCGATACTGCGAGAGTTCCATGTCCTCCATGCCAGCAGAACGTCGACGTACCGTCCGACCAGTTCAAGCTTGGTTTCTACGACGTCGTCTGAGTCGCCCGGCTTCAGTGGTGCGAGGAGAAGTTGATGCTGCAATGTGAAGCCCCGGTCTGCATTGAAACCGATGAACTCGAGGCCTGGAACAGTCTGCGTCCACGTCGCAGCCTTCACCACTCTTGTATATTGCCGGCTGTAGAAGTCGAGGTCGCCAGTAACGAAGTCGAGGAATCCTGCCGACTTGTTCAGGCCGACGCGCTTCGCTTCACCCCGAAGCCACCTGTGAAACTCCGTACCGATGCGGTCCCAGTCCTCGGGCTTGGCCGCCTTTCTGCGTTCACGAATCTTCAGCGCGTACTGGCTCCGGAGCCACGTTTTGAGAAAGTCAGAGTCCCCGTCCTTGTCAAGGTCACCCAGTTCAAGCATCCGGTGGCGCCATTGGTCGTTGGCTTCCGTGCGTAGCGGGCCGTCGGTGATATTGGCCAAAAGGTAGCCCTTGAGCATGTCAGCGGGAGTCAACTTGAGCCCGCGATCATTCATGGTCTCAAAGATGGTGTACGCGTCATCGTCCGTGTAGGCAGTTATTTGAACGATCTGAACACGATAGATCAGCCAATCTATGAAGAACGGCAGCGCATCTTCTCGGAGATCCTGCGGGAAGACATCCTCGAGCTCGTCATAGCGGGCAGCAAGGTTCCGGACGGACTCGGATGCGCTTTCGACGGGCGTAAACGCTCCGCTTTCGAAAAGTGCCGTCATGCAGGTAACTCGATCCGCGACGTCAAGGTTGAAGGACTTTTTCCCATATTTTTCAACCATGAGCAGGTCGTCGACCGATACCTGATCCGGCCGTTCTCCTTGCAGGCGCCGCAGAAACGTCAGTAGGAGAGTCAGACTGGTCAGGCGCTGCTGGCCGCCAACAATGAATGGGACAGAGTCCTTCTCCGAGATGATGATCGAGCCAAGGAAGTAGTACGGATACTTCTCTACCTGGTCGCGTTCGTGGGTTGGATCCCAGGCTTCTGAGAACTTGCCGGTCAGGTCGTTGACTAGTTCCTTTAGCTGTTTGGGCTCCCACTTAAACTCGCGCTGATAGTAGTCAATTGAGTAGCGATTGCCTTTGAGAATGTCGTTAACGGACTTGGCGATGCCATCAATCTTCTTCACTGCGCAGTACCTCCGTGGGATAGGGCGAGGGTGCTCCGTGTCCTGTGCCGATCCGTTGCTTTGCGCTGAACCTTGCAGGCGACGGGGACGGTCGACTCAGTGAATCTAACAGTCCACGTCCACCCATAATTGCCGCCGCAAAACCAGCTATAACTTTTTTCATAATAAAACCCCATTGTTCTAAAATGTTAATGCTTATTGTATGTTGCTTGCTTCAACCTGCACGTAGCGCGCGAGTCCCACGCAAGCCAATGCTCCGCCGGTAACGGCCCGTGGTCAACGGTCCGCGTTGACTCATCAAAGATGCCCGCGTAGCTGCGATCGAAGAATCATTTGGTAATGCCCTCGTAGCGGCGCGTCTGCTGGGCTGGTATCCGCTGGCCCGGCACTGTGAGCCATGGAGCTTTCGATGAGCGAACGCAAGGCCGTCACGAAGACCACCGCCCTCCGATATGCCCGGTCGGACCGGCCGCCAAGAAGACCATCCTTGACGAGCTGTGTGCCCTGACGCTTTGGCACCGTGACCACGCGCGGAAGGCGCTGCGGCAGGCCCTGGTACTCAAACAGGTCAAGCCCCGGCCGCCCAGGGCGCCGCTCTACGGGGAGGACGTGATCGAGGCGCCGCGGTTCTGCTGGGCCGTCCAGGGCACCCCGTGCGGGCGCCTGCTGGCAGCAGCGCTGCCGGATTTGGTTCCGCGGCTGCGCCGGTTCAAGGAGTTGATGATCGGGGACGGCACGGCGGCGTTGTTGCTGAAGATCGCCCCGGCCACCATCGACCGCCGGCTCAAGGCAGACCGGGGGAAACTCGACCCAAGGGGCCGCTCCCATACCAAGCCCGGAACACTGCTCAAGGACTCGATCCCGATGCGGACCTGGGCCGAATGGGACGATGCGGTGCCCGGGTTTGTCGAGATTGATCTGGTCGGTCACGAGGGCGGCAATTCCAGGGGTGAGTTCTGCTTCACCGTGACGATCACTGACATTTCCACGGGGTGGACCGAGACCAGGTCGGTGAGAAACAAGGCCCAGAAATGGGTGTTCGCCGCGATCAAGGAAGCCACCGCGGCGTTCCCGTTCCCGATCGTCGGGATCGATTCGGACAACGGGAGCGAGTTCATCAATTGGGGGCTGCTGCGGTGGTGTGAACAGGAGCAACTGACGTTCACCAGATCCCGGTCCGGGAACAAGAATGACGGCGCCCATGTGGAACAGAAGAACTGGCATGTTGTCCGGCAAACCGTCGGATACCACCGTTATGACACGGCGGCGGAACTCGAGCTGCTGAACCGGATCTGGGCGTTGCAAGGGCGGCTGACCAATCACTTCGGACCCCAGCAGAAACTCGTCCAGAAGATCCGGACCGGCGCAAAGATCAGCAAGAAGTATGACCGGCCGGCGACCCCTTACCAGCGGGTCCTGGCCGACGAAGGCGTGGTCCGGCAAAGCGTGAAGGCGAAGTTGAAGCGGGAGAACAAGCCCCTGAATCCAGCGGCAATCCAACGTCAGGTTCAAGCCCTCTGCGCTGAACTACTCACCCTGACCACCGCGAAGCAAGGCCCTAAAAGCCAACCGCCCATCCGGGCACCATCAAATGATTCTTCGATAGGAGCTACGCGGGCATCTTGACATGATTCCCCGGGCGGTCCGCGTGGACGTCATCCAAAATTACGTACGACGGCGGGCGGCCAGTTGGAACACTGGCCACCCGCCGTCGTCGTGCTTAAGTGCCGGGTCAGGCGCGTGCCTTCAGGCCCGGCACCCCGTCTTGTATCGCGAAGGAGGTCAGCGTGCTGACGGGGGATCCTGGGCGTCGTGACGTAGTCCAGGACGCGGAAGTCGGCGGTGAGTGCGTCCTTGGTGATCTTGGTGTTCACGTAGCCGCGGTTGTCGTTGTAGAACTTCAGGTGCGGGTTCCAGGCCATCATCGGGTCCGTGGTGGAGCCTGTGCCGTTGCCGGTGGAGGTGATGGACGTGCAGACCAGTTCCGAGCCGACCACGGGCGACGTCGGGTCCTTGTAGTCCACCTTGATGTCGTTGGCCCAGTTGCGGTGCACGTCGCCGGTGAGGACCACGGCGTTGCGGACGTTCGCGTCCACCCAGCCCTGGGTGATGCGGCGGCGCGAGGCGGCGTAGCCGTCCCACCCGTCCATGGAGACGTCGTCGATCTCGGGCGCCTGGTTCCTATCCTTTTCGGCGAAGAACACCTGCTGGCCCAGGATGTCCCAGCGCTGGGTGGAGTTCTTGAAGCCGTCCAGCAGCCACTTCTCCTGCTCGGCGCCGGTGATGGTGCGGTCCTCGGCGAGGCGTTCTAAGACCCGCGAACGGGCTGCACAAGGTTTCGTGACGACGAATGATCCGAAGCTCCTGCCCACGCATGTCGGCGTCAGACTCGGCCGGACCGATCTCGAAGCTCGGCGATGATTGCTTTCTCGTGCGCGTTGATGGCGCCATCCACAGTGGCCACTCGGTTGGCCACGTCGAGGACGTCGCTCAGATCCCCTGGCTCGGCGTCTAGGCGTCGCCACACCTCGGCCGGGTCGATATCGACGAGGCGAGCGAGCTGCTCATCGACCACCTGATGCTGATCCCGGACCAGCCTCACCAGATGACGGATCAACAGGGCCTCGTCGTCGGCGATCTTGCGGTCCGCCATGATGACGAGCCACGCGACCCACAGCATCAGCTGCGGGTGCTGACTCCGCTGGCTCAGATTCTCGGCGAGTTCGATCACCCGCGCCTCATTCCGGAAGACGGCTTGCGCGTGCCGCCCCGCGAGCAGCGTCGTGTAGCGGTTCAGCACCACCGCGAGCGGAACGCCGACGAGTGGGATGCCGATCTTGATGACGTTGCGCTGCAGGAGGAACTTTCCGACGACGGGAAACCCCTTTGCGGCGGTTAGGGCCGCGCCGGAATAGAAGCGCTTGATCACCGGCCGCATGATGGCCGGGACCGCCTTGACTACGCCCTCACGCACGACTTCCCCGCTCTTGATCGTGAAGGCCACCCGGATGAGCTTCCACATGTCTTCGGGGTCGGATAGGTCAAGCGGGACCCGATAGAGGACCGCTACGTCGTAGGCCAGGCGGAGCTGGAGCTGGGTGAGAAACGCCACATCGACCATGACGGTCGCGATGGCGGCCGGGACAGTTGCCGCCGAGGAACCACCAAGGCTCCCCAGAGTGGCGATGATGGCCACCGAGTAGGCACCGGCGGAGAGCCCACCTTCGAGCGCGGCGTACCGAGTCGCCATCTTGATCCGCTGATCGACGATGGCGTCCGCGGGTACTCCCTCGTACCGCTCCTGGAAGTACTGCCAAGTGACCTTGTCGGTGTAGGAGCCCAGAGCCTGAGCGATGAGCTTGGTGAACCATCCGCCCGACTTGATGTCGTCCGGGCTCAGCCCCGTGATGAACTTCCGCAGCTTGGCTTGCTCATCCTCCACAACCTTCCGGTCGGCATCATTGGCGTCGTCGGTGTCGACAGCGTCAACAGCGTCGTCGGCGTCGACAGCGTTAATCGGGGCTTCGGGCATGGCAATTCCTCCCAGATGGGGTCTGTGTCTCGCCAGGTTGCCAGATTTGGACAACCCCGTTGACGTTTCAACAGGGTAACCCAGCGACCAACGCGGCGAGCTCGGCGGACACGCACCAGCCGAGTCGAGCGCTCCCACTACACTAAAGCTGAGTCAGCACACTCGGCACCTGCCGGACAAGCAACTGACAGGAACGGAACCCAAGCCGTTTCAAGGCTAAAAGGGGTCCGATGTCCGCACCAAAACTGTTCAAGCCCATTGCGTCCGTGGTGGTCGCGGCGTTAAGCGTGCTCGGTGCGGCGAGCGTGTTCGGGTACAGCCCGTTCCCGTCGAGCCAGAGCGGCCGGAGCCAGACCGTTCTTCTGAAGTCGGTCAAGGACATGAGCCAGCACCACTCCGTGGTCGGCACCTTTGAACTGGTTGTCGAAGACGAAGAAAATGTCGAGGGTATGCCCGATTTCATCGCTGGACGGCGGACGCTGTTTGTCGCGGTTGGCACCGTCAATGCCTATGTCGATCTCACAGGCTTGGCCGAGCAGGACCTGACACTGTCTCCGGACGGCAAGACGGTGGAGCTGCGGCTCCCCGAGCCGCAGCTCGACAAGCCCAATATCGACCATGACCGGTCCCGTGAATACAGCCAGGAACGTGGCCTGGCCGACCGCATTGTGGATGCTTTCGAGGCGCCGCAGCAGGCGAAGCTTTATAAGCTCGCTGAAACCCAAATCGCCACCGCTGCCGAGGACTCCGAGCTGAGGGACAGGGCTGCCAGGAATACCAGGGCCGCGCTGACAGGCCTGTTTGGTTCGCTCGGATATGAGGTCACCTTTCCGGACGACATGTCGGAATAGATCTGCTAGTCAGTCGTTTTGTCGAAACACCTAGGGTGACCAACTGCCTGAGACCTTACGGCGCGCCACTGCCCGGCTATCGTGTCAGTCAGATCATGGTTCACAATCTGACCGCTGTTTGCCGTGCCAATTCTGTGCTGCGGGCAGGCCGCATCAAGAACCGTGGTTTGCCAGCATCTAGAACAGGGCGTGCGGTCCGCCGAAGGCGGTGGCTATGGCGACACCGGCGACGTTGCCGGGCCGACACCGCCGGACAGGGACATCGCTTGGGCTTGGAACGAGGAGACACAGGAGGCGGACTTCTCACCCCGGACCAGTCGGTTTCGACATGCTCAACCACCGAGTGCGGAGGTTGCCAAAAACGACAGATACCGCGCATCCCCGCGGCCCACCAGCCGTCCCAAGGCTTCGACGGCCTCATAATCCGCGGCGCCCATATCGGTGGACAGCCAGCGGATGAGCAGCGTCGCGTCGCCGCTGGTCCGCACGGCGGACCCGAGGGCCAGGTCCAGCTGGTCCCGGAGCAGCTGCACGGCCAGGGCACCCGAGCGGCTGAGCAGGGGAGCCCGGTAAACCTCTAGCGCTTCAGCCGCATGCCCTTGGTGCAGCAGCCGCAGCACCCGCCCGGAATCCGAACGGCCGGAGAGGCCGGCAACAAACCGGTAAGGGCTCGACTCCACGGCATCGCCCAGCATCGAGCGGATCCTGAACATCTCGGTGCGGATGGCCTGCGGCGTGCCCGCATCGCCGTAGAGCTCATATGCCAGCTCCTCGGAGGACCAGCCCTGGGCACGTGAATCCAGCAGCGCGAGGATCTCCGCCCGGCGCAGCGTCAGCGGCACCTTGCTCCCGTCCCGGAACACCGCCGCGGGCTTGTCCCCAAGGAGCTCCAACGACTCAACGGCCGCAACCGGCCGGCGGGCAGCCTGCCGGGACGCACCCCGGCCAGGTGAGGCACTCAAGGACGTCCCGCCGTCGGGCGTTCCCAGAAGAGCCTCCGCGACCCTGACCGCGCACCGCACCATCCGCAGCGTGTCGGCGCTGATGGTGTCCAGCGGTCCGGAGACGTCCAGCACGCCCAGTAGCCGGCCCGTGGCCGGGTCCGTGATGGGCGCCGCCGTGCAGGCCCACTCATGGTGGGTGCGGACCAGGTGCTCGGCGGAAAACAGCTGCACCGGCCGGCCGGTGACCAGCGCCTCGCTGATGGCGTTGGTGCCGATGCCGGCCTCGGACCAGTCCGCGCCTTCGGAGAACTCCAGCCGGTCCGCCCGCCGCAGCACCTCCGTACTGCCTACCCGCCACAGGATCTCGCCGCGGGCGTCGGTGAGTACCAGCAGGTGCCGGCCGGAACTGGAATCGTCGGCCAGCAGGTCGTTGAGCGCCGGCATGACCTGCTGCAGCCGGTGCTCCCTGCGCAGTTCCAGGACGTCGGCGGCGTCGTGCAGGTGCCGCGGGCTGTGCTGGTCCGGGCTGATGCCCAGCGCCATGGAGCGGCGCCATGAATCCGCCAGGTCCTTGGGGATCTCCGGGCGCGGGACACCGGAGATGACCAGTTCGTGGGCGCGGCGCAGGGCGCGCGAGTACTTCGCCGGGTCCGAAAACCTCAGGCCGTAGTCCAAAACAGTGTCCTCCTCACCGGCGGCGTCCTTGCCGGCAGTGCCCGTGTAACGCGGCTGTTACCCCCACTGCGTTCCAATAGTGATGCAGCTCACGCCCGTCCCAGCATAGCGCAGGGGATTCCGGCGGGACGGGGCCGCCGGGACCAACAGAGACACGGACCATGAGACACAAAGGAGTGGCAATGACCGAAACACCCACCGCAGCCGCGCAGGCCTGGCTGACGGAACTGGATACCGCCCTGCAGCGGCGCGATGTGGCCGCCGCTGTCGAGCTTTTCGAGGACGAGAGCTACTGGCGCGACTTCGTTGCGTTCACCTGGAACCTGAAAACGCTGGAGGGCAAGGCGGACATCCGGCAGATGCTCGACGCCACGCTGGACCATGCGCGGCCCGCCAACTGGACGTTGGCCGAGGACGCCACCGGCGACGCCGGCACCACGGAAGCCTGGATCACGTTCGAAACCGCCGCCGCCCGCGGCTACGGCCACCTGAGGCTGCGGAACGGCAAATGCTGGACGCTGCTCACCACCATGCAGGAGCTGAAGGGGTTCGAGGAGAAGAAGGGGACCCGCCGCGAGAAGAGCGTGGCGCACGAAATCATCAAGGGCCGGCGCTCCTGGCTGGAACAGAAGGAGGAGCGCGAGGCGCGGCTCGGCTACGAGGAGCAGCCCTACACGGTGATCATCGGCGGCGGGCAGGGCGGCATCGGCCTCGCGGCACGGCTGCGGCGCCTGGGCGTCCCCACCCTCGTCATTGAGAAGAACGAGAAGCCGGGCGACTCCTGGCGGAACCGCTACAAGTCCCTGCACCTGCACGACCCCGTCTGGTACGACCACATGCCGTACCTGAAGTTCCCGGACGACTGGCCCGTCTTCGCCGCCAAGGACAAGATCGGCGACTGGCTGGAGCACTACACCCGGATCATGGAGCTGAACTACTGGGGCGGCACCGAGTGCCTGGGCGCCGAGTTCGACGACGGCACCCAGGAATGGGTGGTCAACGTCCGCCGCAACGGCGAACCGGTGACCCTCCGCCCCAAGCAGCTGGTGTTCGCCCTGGGCGTCTCGGGCTACCCGAACATTCCCACGTTCGACGGCGCAGGATCCTTCCTGGGGGAGCAGCGCCACTCGTCGCAGCACCCGGGCGGCGGGGACTGGAGCGGGAAGAAGGCTGTGGTGATCGGCTCCAACAATTCGGCGCACGATATCTGCGCGGACCTGTGGGAGCACGGCGCCGACGTCACCATGGTGCAGCGGTCCTCCACGCACATCGCCCGGAGCGAGTCGCTGATGGACCTGGCGCTGGGGGACCTGTACTCCGAGAAGGCCTTGGCGAACGGGGTGACCACGGAGAAGGCCGACCTGCTGTTCGCGTCGCTGCCCATGCGGGTCCTGCCTGAGGCTCAGGTGCCGGTGTATCAGGCGATGGCTGAGCGGGATGCCGAGTTTTACTCCCAGCTGGAGGCCGCCGGGTTCGATCTGGACTTCGGCGTGGACGGGTCCGGGCTGTTCGTGAAGTACCTGCGGCGCGGCTCCGGCTACTACATCGACGTCGGCGCCTCCCAGCTGATCATCGACGGCCGGGTGCAGCTTCGCTCGGGGGAGGTTTCCAAGATCACGGGCAACGCCGTGGTGCTTGGCGACGGCACCGAGCTGGAGGCGGACCTAATTGTGTACGCCACCGGCTACGGTTCCATGAACGGCTGGCTGGCGGATCTGGTCTCTCCCGAAATCGCGGACAAAGTAGGAAAATGTTGGGGGTACGGCTCGGACACGCCGAAGGACCCGGGCCCGTGGGAAGGGGAGCTGCGCAACATGTGGAAGCCCACCAACGTGCCCAACCTCTGGATCCACGGCGGCAACCTGCACCAGAGCCGGCACTACTCCTCGTACCTTGCCCTGCAGCTCAAGGCCCGGATGGAAGGGTTGGAGACGCCGGTGTACGAACTGCAGCCGACGCATCACACCCGCTGAGGTCGGTGGTTGAGCCTGTCGAAACCGTCGAAACCCAGTACCCCGAACACATGAGGAGGAATCATGAAAGCAGCACGTTTTCACGGCAGGAAAGACATCCGGATCGAGGATGTGCCGGAGCCGGAGCTCCGCGCCGGGACCGTCAAGATCGACGTCGCCTGGTGCGGCATCTGCGGAACCGACCTTCACGAGTACCTCGAAGGCCCCATCTTCGTCCCCGCGCCGGGTCACGCCCACCCGCTCTCGGGGGAGGAAGCTCCGGTGACTCTGGGGCACGAGTTCTCCGGAACGGTGTCTGAAGTCGGCGAAGGCGTGACGGGCCTCGCGAAGGGGGACAACGTCGTCGTCGAGCCGTATTTTGTCTGCGACGAATGCGATTCCTGCCGGGCGGGCAATTATCACCTGTGCCGCAAGATGGGGTTCATCGGGCTCTCCGGCGGCGGGGGAGGCCTGAGCGAAAAGATCGTGGTGGACGCCCGGTGGGTGCATCCCATTGGGGACATCCCGCTGGATGAGGCGGCCCTGATCGAGCCGCTGTCCGTGGCGCACCATGCGGTGGCGCGCAGCGGCGTGAAGGCGGGCGACGTGGCCCTGGTGGGCGGTTCGGGTCCGATCGGGCTGCTCACGGCGGCGGTCCTCAAGGGCATGGGGGTGACCACGATCGTCAGCGAGCTGACGCTGGCGCGCAAGGAGAAGGCGGTTTCCAGCGGCGTGGCGGACCACGTGCTGGACCCCAGCAAGGAGGACGTCCCGGCGCGGGTGCTGGAACTCACCGGCGGTACCGGGGCGGACGTCGCCTTCGAATGCGCGGGCGTGAACGCGGTGCTGGACACCATGCTCGACGCCGTCCGGCCGGCGGGTGTGGTGGTCAACGTGTCCATCTGGGGTGCGCCGGCCACGGTGGACATGCAGAAGCTGGTGCTCAAGGAGATCGACCTCCGCGGGACCATCGCCTACGTCCGGGACCATGCTGCGGCCATCAAACTGGTGCAGGAGGGCAAGGTGGACCTCAAGCCGTTCATCACCGGCAGGATCGCGCTCGAGGACCTGGTGGAGCAGGGCTTCGACACCCTGATCAACCATAAGGAGACGGCGGTGAAGGTGCTCGTGCACCCGTAGGGGTGCTTGAGGTGACCCGGAGGAACTGCACCGACACAGTTCCGGAGCGCGGCACAGCGAAGCCCCCAGCTGATCTGCCGGGGGCTTCGCGAGCTTCCTCTGAGTGTTATTTCGCTGCGACGAATACCTTGTCACCTAGCATGCCCGGCCTGACGGCGAGAACGCCTTGACCAGCGGTGGCCGAAGGCACTTCAAAAGCCTCGTTGCCTGTTACCGAGCCGCCCTTGTAGAGCGTGCTCGTGCCGATGGGATCCGGTTCTACGACGGACTTTGTCGTAACTGTTCACAGTCCTGCCGTCCGCTGAGGCGGCATTTGCTCGCCTCTGCGGTGTGGCACCAATTCCGGTCTCATCCGGGAAATCACATCGAATGCGACTCCACCGGGGAGGCAATCGCCAAGCCAACAGAATCATCTACCTCATCGCGATCTGCCGCCTACGCTACTACCCCCGGTCCCAGGCCTACCGTGACCGCAAACGAGCACAAGGACACTCATCCGCCGATGCTATCCGCTGCCTGAAACGCTTCATTGCCCGGGAAATCTACTACACCTCAAACGAGACCTGTCGGTCGGAGGGGAGTGAATGTGTTCCCTGCGACCGTTTGCCTCTCTTCCCATCCTTGACACTAGGCGTCCAGGACCAGTTTCGGGCACTTGGAACGACTGACGCAAATGAACATGGTGTCGTTCCTCGCCCGTTCCTTTTCAGACAGGATGGTGTCCCGGTGCTCGACCTCACCCTCCAGGACCATTGTTTCGCAAGTACCGCAAAACCCTTCCTCGCAGGAGGACATGAAGGAGGGGTTCACTTCGAGTACGACATCCAGGATGGACTTTTCCGGTGGAACGGTCAGCGTGCAGCCGGATTGCCGCAGCTCGATTTCAAAGGGTGCGTCTGCGGCCGTTTCCGCTGCATCCCCGGTGCTCGCAGGCGGCGTTGCGGCGGCAAAGAATTCCGCGTGGAAGGCGTCTGCACCCAAGGTATCCAGCGTGATGCTCTGAAGGTCGGCAAGGAGTCGCTCCGGTCCGCACGCGTAGACGGCGGTTCCAGCGGGAGCCTTTTTGATTTCGGCGAGTAGGTCGGCCCGGCCGCGCTCGTCTCTTGGGTAGAGCGCGAGGGAATCTCCCATGATCTCCTGGAGCTCGTCGATGAACGCCATGGTTTGGCGGCTGGATCCGCAGTAGATGAGCCGCGTACTTTTGCCTGCGGCTATGAGTTGTTTTGCCATGGCCAGGATGGGTGTGATGCCGATGCCGCCTGCGACCAGGAGGTAGTGGGTTGCGCCGTCCTCCATGCTGAAATGATTGCGTGGTCCGCGCGCTGTCAGTTTTGTGCCGAGCCGTGTTTCTGAGTGAAGTTCCTCAGAGCCTCCGCGCCCATCCGTCTCGCGAAGGACGGCGAGACGATACTTCTGGAGATCGCCTGGGTCGGAGCACAGGCTGTACTGCCGCACCAGGCCGGACGGGAGGACGACGTCCAGATGGGCGCCGGGCTGCCACTCGGGGAGGGCGCTGCCGTCGGGAAGGGCCAGTTCGAGGGACATGACGCTGGTGGATTCCTGGCGCAGGCCCCGCACAACGAGGTCGAACGTGTCATTGGGCATGGGTGGCTCCGGTAGTGGGGTGTTGGAAGAGTTTGCCGGGTATGGCTTCCCTGGTTCCGCCTTTGAGGACCTCGATGAAGTCGCGGGCGAGGTCGGATTTCCTCACGGTGACGAGCATGTCGAGTTCACGGCGGAGCACGGTCATGGAGGTCGAGCCGGGTTCGGAATCCCAGCCGCCGACGCCGACGAGAACGCCTGCGAGGAGTGTTCCCTGGTTCCGTCCTACAGTTGCCATGGCCGTAACGAAGTCGTCGGGGGTCTCCTCGAGACGCGATCCGAGAAACACCATCATGTCCGTGCTGGCCGCAAGGTCGCTTACGGTTTCCGTGGAGAGTTGGGTCTCCGGTGCGTCGATCTGGCGGAGGAGTACGCCGTCAGGGTGGCTGGCGGGTGCCGCTACTAGGACTTCCCGTAGACCGGCATCGGACATTGTCGAGACGAGGGCGGCGCCGGAGGGCCCCAAGGGGACAAGAAGGATGCGGGCTTTGTAGTAGGCGCGCGACGTCAGGTGGGTCATGGGCTTTCCTTAAGTTTGGGTTTCCGCTGATCAGAGCGAAGGTCGAACGACGACGTGCGGGCTACTGGGCCCTTTCCGGTCCAGAAGGGTCCGGAAGAGTTCGTCAACGCCTTCCAGCCCGACGTCGATGCTGGGCACGTGTTCCAAGCCCGTGTCTCCGGCGGCAAGAAGTTCGATGCTCCTGGTGACGGCCTCCGGCGAACGGCCGCGTACGCCGACGACTCCCGACGCGCCCCGCACCAGGGTCTTCAGGTTCACTTCGGCGACGGGAGTATCTCCCAAGCCGGCGAGGACCAGGCGTCCAAGCTTCCGGAGGTGTTCTGTGGTTTGCAGTGCCGGTCCACCTAGACCGACCGTATCGACGATGACGTCGAATCCGCTGCCCTGTCCATGCCGGCCCAAGGCCGCGGAAGTTAACCCGGCGTCATCGTTGACGATGATGGACGCGCCCATGGCCTCGGCAATCTCCAGGCGGTCGCGGCTGGTGCGCGAGTTGCGTCCCAGCACGACGATCTCCTGGGCGCCGACCGCCCTGGCGGCGGCTACCGCGGCGACACCGTGGTAGCCCGGTCCAATGATGGCTACGCGCGATCCGCTCGTGGCGCCGCCGATGTTGACGACCCAATCGACCGCGTTAGCGAAGGGTTGGGTCCAGGCGGCGAGGTTCGAGTCCAGGTCCCGGGGCAGCTTGTGGAGTACGGTCCGGGTCGACAGTTCCATGTATTCGGCATTGCCGCCATGGAGACCTGAACCTTCGTGGATTCCGAGCATTCCGACCCGGCGCTGTCCGCCCCATAGGTCTGCATCCGGGCAGAAACGGTAGACGTCCGGCTTTGAGCAGGCATCACAGGTGGCCAGTCCGCAGGGCAGGTATTCCTCAAGGGCCACCCTGTCGCCGACCTCGACGTCCCACGACCATTGCATGACAGGGCTGAGAGAGACGATTTCGCCGATGACGTGGTGGCCCATCACTGTGGGGTGGCCGAGGCCCTGCTGGTACAGGTCCAGATCGGTCCCACACAGGGCGGAGGATTCCACTTTCAGCCAGCCGGCGGCGGTTGTCGCCTGCGTCGGATCGATCGCCTGGACCGTCGTGGTTGAATCAGGCAACGAAACGGCGGCCCTGACAGCATCGGGAAGTGGCGCTGCCAGCGTCCCGGCTGTTTCGAGAGCGGCGGCCGTGGAGCCGTGGTCATTCATGCGGAACTCCTATCGGGCCGGGTCTAGATGGAAACGAAGTCGGTTCCGGGGACCACTTGGATGGCCTGGTTCGCACCCTCGTGGAACGGGACGTCCTTGGGCAGCAGCATCGACGTTGAGCGCACGCGCTGGTCCGCTATGTCGATGCCCGGGAGAGCTTCGTCCTCCATGGTGTCCAGGGCTGCGAGAAGGCGACGCCGTGCCAGGATGATGGCGGCATCGGAAGTGCCCAGCCGCTCCTTGGTGCGGTCCGCGATGTCGCCCATGCTCTCCTGCAGGGAGAAATCCTGCGCGGCGATGCCCTCGATGCCGGAAAAGGTCTTGTTCTGCTTCTGAGCCTCGCGGTCCATGAGATAGTCGTTGCCCTTGTTGGCGAGGGTCCGATACGTTCCCGGAATGTACTTGGCGTGGATGCCGTCGCCGTTGCGCATCTGCTCCAGTTCGTCTTCCCTCAGGTCGCGGGTTGGGTGGTAGTTCCACGACCAGGCCCAGCACGTGGTGTCGTCGATCGGAACCCAGGCGTGGCCGCCCATGGGATTGTGAGTGCCGAAGGGGGGGATGATCGTGTAGAAGGGCATGATCCACTGCGTGATGCGCCAGTAGAACTCTTCCTCGTTGGCATTGCGGCGGGCTCCGATCAACAGTCCGCCATCGCTCTCGGCGACCTCGAATTTCGGGCGGGTGTCAGCCTTGATGTATTCGTTGCCGGCGGTTCCCGAGTGCATGGGGTCGTCGTCGAGGTTGAAGCGGTGTGCAAAAGACACGTGGCTGGAATCGATGCCGCCCTCCATGGCCTGGAGGTAATTGGTTTCCTGAAGGCGCTTGGAGATGAAACGCTGCCCCTCGCCGAGCATGGCCCACTCGAGCTCCGGAAGCTCCGGCATTTTCTCCCCTGGACCCATGTATGCCCACAGCACGCCGCCCCGTTCCACTAGGGGGTAGGACTTCTGCTTGATACGGCACTTGAACTTGGAGTCCTCCGGCTCCGAGGGCATGTCCGCCAGGTTGCCTTCCACGTCGTACTTCCACCCGTGATAGGCGCACCGCAGACCGTTTTCCTCGTTGCGTCCAAAGTACAGGGAAGCGGTCCGGTGGGCGCAGAACTCGTCCAGGAGGCCCAGCCGGCCGGACGTGTCGCGGAAGGCGATGAGCTTCTCGCCCAGGAGCTGGACGCGCACCGGAGGGCAGTCCGCTTCGGGAAGCTCCTCGGCAAGGAGTGCCGGGAACCAATAGCGCCGGAACAGACGCCCCACGGGCGTTTCCGGGCCGGTCTGGGTCAGCAAGACGTTCTGTTCTGAAGTGAGCACTGTAGGGGCCTTCCGATGCGAGCCAAAGTCTAAAAAAATGGTCTGTCCGCAATCCGCGCATCTGCGCGTTATGCGGCTCGTTGAGTGTTGCATGCGTCTCATCACCCGTCAAGCCGTGTCCTTGCTGGCAGTACAGATGGTCGGTGGGGTGATGGTCTAGATTCGACACTGTGAATGCATCAACGCCGGCGGCCGCAGAGCTCGCCATCAAGGACCCCGACTATGTGGACTCCTTGGAACGAGGGCTGTCGGTCCTCAGGGCGTTCAGTGGGCGGGAAGAGCCGCTGTCTGTCGCCGACGTGGCGACCCTGGTCGGCATTACGCGCACCGCGGCCCGCAGGTTCGCCCTCACCTTGGAGTACCTGGGCTACGCAAGTCAGTCGGCGGGGGGGTACACACTGGCCCCCGGGGTGCTTGAGATCGGTGACGCATACCTCCGCAGCGATCCGCTGGCGGACGCCGCATACCCCCATCTCGAAGAGCTCGTCCGCGCTGTCGGGGAAACGGCTTCCTTGACGGTCCTGCACAAGCGTCGCGTCTATTACACCGCCCGCGTGGCCGCCGACAGGATCGTCACGGCCAACATCGCCGTCGGCACCAGCGTGCCCGCCTACAGCACGGCCACCGGCCGTGTTCTGCTGGGTGGCCTTGCTCCGGACGAACTGGAGGGCTACCTTTCCACCATCGAACCGGCCTCCGGCTTCGATCCGGACTATGTGCGGGAAAAGGTCGCCGACGCCCTTGAGCGTGGTTGGGCGCTGGCGGACCAGGAGCTGACACGGGGAATCCGGTCCGTGGCCATTCCCCTGCGGGACCCGAAGGGGCGGATCATCGCCGCCCTGAACATTGCTGCGCACGCCACTCGTGTGGACATCACGGCGCTCGAGAATGATCTCCTTCCGCTCCTCCAGTCTGCCGCGCAACGGACCGTGGATGCGCTTTGGCCGAGTTCCGGCGCAGCTCCCGCCAGGTCGGTCATGGCGCCTGTCCACAACGCCCGCCCGATGGGACGCCCGACGGATGCAATCCAGTCGGTAGAGCGGGGCTTGTGCATCCTCACGGCATTCGACGAGGGCCACCCAGCCATGAACCTGGCGCAGATATCGGAGCGGTGCCAGCTCCCGCGTTCAGCGGCGCGACGCTTCGTTCTGACCTTGGTCTCCCTCGGCTACCTTGCGCCGCAGGGGCGCAGTTTCGCGCCGACTCCGCGAGTCTTGGAACTGGGATACTCCCTGCTTTCCAGGATTTCTCTGGCGGACGTGGCCAAACCCCGCCTCGAAGCATTGGCGCGAAAGCTCGGAGCGTCCGTTTCGATCGGCGTACTCGACGGCATGGACCTGCGATATGTAGCCAGGGCGAGTTCGCCGAGCCCATTGACCGTGAACATTCGCCCGGGCAGCCGGGTTCCCGCGCACCGCACGGCTATGGGCCAGGTTCTCCTGTCCCTTTTGCCCCCCGGGTCCCTTCAGGACGCTCCGCGCTCCGCGGGCGGAGGTGGCGCCGGTGACGGCGTGGCCGATTTGGGGGACACTCTGGAAGTGGTCCGGGAGCAGGGCTGGAGTTACGTTGACCAGTTGCTCGAGGTCGGGATCCGCGCCGTCGCGGTCCCCCTTCGGAACCGCCGGGGAGAGGTTGTAGCCGCCTTGAGTGCTTCGGTGCACGAGGCCTCCACCCGGGACAGCGAGATGACTAGTACCTTCCTGCCAGCCTTGCGGGGGGCCGCCGCGGAGTTCGTCATGGATCTTAGGGATGGCCTCGACGCCTAGAGAAATCGTCCGTTTTGCGCGCATGGTGACACTATGCGGATAAAAATGGTTGCTATTCGTCTCTGCGGGTGGTTATATTCATCACACGCAAATTCTTAGTTTTCGCGATGTCCCGCGGCAACGACGCCTCCCCAGATGGGATACACATGACTACCCTTGACCCTGCCCGAGTCGGCAACGCTGTTGATCCGTCCAAGCGGCCTTACCGCTGGATTGCCCTCATGCTTTGCTGGCTCGCCTTCACCATGACCTCAGTTGACCGTTCGACTTGGGGTCCGGCATCGATCTTCATTGGAGAAGACCTCGGCGTGCCCCTGGCAAGCTTGGGGCTTTTCGCTACCTTCTACTACATCGGGTACGTCGTCTCCAACGCCGGCAGCGGATTCCTTACGGACAAAGTGGGTGGACGTCTTCTCATTTCTCTATCCCTTATCGGGGCCGGAGCGTCGATGATGTTCTTCGGGTCAACGACGTCCCCGGCAATCGGGATGGCCATCCAGGCAGTCATCGGCCTCTTCGCCGGAGCTGAGTATGCCGCAGGCATCAAGCTGATTTCCAGTTGGTTCCGTCCGGAGGAACTGGGCAAGGCCATGGGGATCTACACGTCAGCAACATCGCTCGGCGTCGTTGTGGCGAACACTGCCGTCCCTTACATGATTCAGCACTACTCCTGGCACGCCTCTTATTTGCTATTTGGGGGCATTTCCATCGTGGCCGGCGTTGTCTGCTACCTCATACTGAGGCCCGGCCCCGTCGTGTCCAAGACGATCCACCCTGGAGAAGGCCGGTCTGTCCTTCGCGAACTGGCACGCAACAAGAACCTTCTTCTCTTGGCTCTGGCAGGATTTGGCGGCTTCTGGGGAACTTATGGCTTCATCACTTGGTCCAACGCACTCATGATCAAGGGGCACGGCATAGATCCTGTGGTCGCCGGCGGCATCGTCGCGCTTTACGCGGCCCTCGGGGTCCTGGGCAAGCCTCTCATCGGCTGGATCGCCGATAAGTTCAACGGCGCACGCAGGGTTCCTGCGATGGTGGTCCTTGGTGGCTTCTCCGTCATGCTCGTCGTCTTCGGTTTGCTGGATAACGCCGTAGCATTCTTCATCGCAGCCCCGCTTCTCGGACTCGGAGCCTACTGCTACCTTCCGCTAATCGTTGCCCTCGTGCCAAGGCTCGTAAGCAGCAGCGTCCTCGGCACCGCCGCCGGTATGACCAACGCTATGTGGCAGATCGGAAGCGTCCTTGTTCCCTTGGCGGTAGGCGCCGTCTTCGCAGCTACCAACAATTCCTTCATGGCCGCGCTGATCACACTCGCCGCCGGCCCTTTCCTCGGAATGATCATCATGTACTTCGTCAACGAGCGCCCCGACGATGTTGAAATCATCGTGAAGTCGGAAACAAAAGCCTAAAACCGCAAAACGGCCGGCTCCCCACCTATCAAGCTGGACCATGTGGGTTTCGAGTTAAGCCATGGGAAGACCAGCGAGCACGTGGCCTTGTCTATAGGAACATCTCGTCCAGGCCGGCGTCGCTGATGATGAGGTCAAGCTCCTCCAGCGCGAGCACGCGGTACTTGGCGTAGCGCCCATTCGGGTCGATCTTGGCCTCCACCGGCGTGGTTACCCCGTGCTTCATGTCCGAGGAACTCGACGACAGGAACGCAATATCCAGGGACAGCTCGGCCAATGTGAGCGCGGCAAGCCGGCCGATAATCGACTTGTTGTCCCTGTCAACCCGTCCGCCAACAGAGATCAGGTCGATCCCCGGATAGTCGAGAAAGGCGGTGGCGGTGGCCAGGTCGTTGGAGACGATGGTGAGGTCCTTGCGGTCCTGCAGGTAGGGGCTCATCGCCTGGACCGTGGTGCCGGTTCCAGGCCATGGTCGGGTCGGTGGTGGAGCCGGTGCCGTTGCCGGTGGCTCCAAATGGGCGCGGCGGCGGATGATGGAGGCATGCAAAGGGTCATCGGTTGGCTGACGGCAGCGGTTATCACCACGCTCATCTTCGGCAGTGTCTATGTCTCCCTCCAGCAGCTCGGCCGCCGCTCAGCGGATGCTGCACCGGCGGCTGCCGCTGCGGCACAGGTCCAGCTGATTGGTTCGGAGCCGCCGGGGGCGCCGCGGCTGGAACTAGGCCCCGACAGCGGAGTCTTCATTATCGTCTATGGGGAGGACGACAAGCCGACATCCGGGACGGTTACCCTCCACGGGTCACTTCCAGTTCTTCCCGCCGGCGTGCTTCGGGCGGCAAGAGCTTCCGGATCCGACGCTGTGACATGGCAGCCGGAGCCGGGCCTGCGGATGGCGGTCGTCGCACGCCCGGCGGCGGGCAAAGTCGTCGTCGCCGGACAATCATTGACGCCCTTTGAGGACCGGGACCGGATGGTCCTACTGTTCCTGTCAGCCGGTTGGCTGGGCAGCTTGGTTGTCCTTCCTACCGGCTACGCTGCCATTGTCTTCTTTGCCCACCGTCCGCTCCAAAGCCCGCGCCGACCGGTTCCCTAGGGTCCGTGCGCACCGGCATTGGCCCCTTTCTCATCCCTTCCACTGAGGTTGCTGCGGTTCCTCCGTGGGTAGACTCAACCCTGGGCCTTGGGTGAGCTACGCAGCCACGGTCGGGCCGCCCTCGGACGGCTTGTCTGCCGGCGCCGGGGCGGGCTGGGTAAACGTGCGGGCGGCCCGTGAGCCCGCGATGGTGCTCGCCCCGATGCTGATGAGGGCCCCGAGGATCATGGCCGCGGCTTCTCCCGGTTCCAGCAAATGCAATTGGGAGCCGATAGTGGCGGCGGCAACCGGCACTCCCAGCTGGGATGCTGCAAGCACCGCGAGCGGCAGGGGCTGGCCGAGTAGCCGCAGGCTTCCATGGACCAGCAGCGTTCCAAACCCTAGGCAAATCCCGAGGAGAATCATTCTGGGGCTTCCCGCAAGGGCGCGCAGGTCAAGCGATGCGCCCAGCCATACGAAGAACACCGGCCCTAGAAAGCCATCGCTGACGGCGAAGAGTTGATGAGCCAGTCGCCGGGGTTCTCCCACCGCTGCGACCACCAGGCCGAAGGAGAACCCGGCCAGCATGATGGACACGTGGCCCGCGACGGCAAGCCCGGAGAGCGCGAAGAGCAAGGCAAGTTGGATCCTGAGCTCCAGGGCGAACTTCCGGTCCTCGGACACGTCATGCATCCGTCCGCGCGTGCCGCTGCGCTCCAGCCAGCGAAGGACAAAGAACAGGACCGCAGCGCACGCCGCGACGACGGCTGCCCCGACGGCTGCCCTCGGCGCATTGGGTGGGTCGACAGCAAGCGGAAGCGCCACAATGCAGGCGATGTCCGCTACCGCCACTTGCGCCGTCGTCGTCAGGACCTTTGGTCCCCTCAGCCGCAGCGAATCGACGATCGGCAGGACCAAGGCTGCCGAAGAGGAAGCGAGCAGAACGATGTAAAGGGGAGCATGTCCGGTGCCAAAGGCAAAGGCAATGACGATTCCGACGGCGGCCGCGAGCACTGCGGCGATGCCGGCACGCAGGGCGCCGCCACCCAGTGCGGGGCGGATGGCTTGGTCCCGCACCGGGACATGCGTCCCGGCGACGAACATGATGAGGGCGAACCCGACGTCGGCCACAAAGGTGAACGTGGGATCCGAGGAGTCCACCAGGCCCAGACCCGTGCGCCCGATGGCGATACCAGCCAGCAACTGCCCCAGCACCACGGGAAGGCGCCATTTCTGGGATAGCGCCAGCAGCGGACCGAGGAGCGCGACCGCGGCGATCAGCGAAAGCTGAAAGAACGACACGTCCCTCCTTCTACCGGCGTTGCGGTTCGTCTGCGGTGGTCAGCGGGGCGCGTCAGCCAGTTTGAGTGGAATGTCGGTGTTTTCGTCCGTGTAGTAGCTTGCGCACACCCGGTGGTAGCCATCGGCCACCTGCGCGGGAATCCCCCTGGCCAAGTCGCCCCTGACCATCAGGATGGGCGAGAGCTTCTTGCCTTCCTTGATCTTCTTCAGGTCCGATGCCACGTGGGCGTTGTCCTCAGGTAGCAGCACCAGCCCCGCGGCCCGCAGAATATCCTTGGCCTTGCGATGCTGGATGGGGGCGACCGTGAGAGACGCAACAATGGTGGCAACGACGTCGTCGGATTCAAGTAGAGACAGATAGTCCGCCGCACCCGGATAATCTTGCTCCTCCGGCTGCGGCAACCAGCGGACCTCGCCCCTGTTTTCGTCAGGCATGTATCGTACTCCTTGGCCAGCGGTAGCGGCCTGCAAACGTGGGCGGCGCCGGCCGGGGGATCTTGGAGAGGTCCGCACCAGGGCGCCGACACCGTAATTCAAGGGCGAGGGCTTCCTGACCGCGGGCCATCGCCCAACGGTGGTTCGCGGAAAAGGCGGGCTTGAGCAGCCAGCTCAGCCGCCGGACCAGTGGCTTCGACGGGCTGACCCGCCAGTCGTACGTGATCACGGTTTCCGGCCCGTCCTGTTCGAAAGTCCAGCGCCCCGTACCGTTCAAGTCACCGTGCGCTGAGATTGCGAAGCCTTGCTCCGTAATGGGCTCGGTGACCGTGAACCTCCAGCGCAGGGTGAACGGCAGCCAACCCTTGGTGTGTAGGGAAAATGCCTTTCCCGTGCCGTCCGGGTGCCCCGGATCCAATGGTACGACGGTCAAATACACGGAGGGCCACCAGCGGGCCAACGTCCCGGCATCGCCCAAAACATCCATGACTTCACGAGGGGTCCCCGCAACGCGCCAGACGGTCAAGAATTCGTAGTCAGTGCTGCTCTTGGAATTGCCGCCCATTGCTGCCTTTCCACGGCGCGGATGGATAGTGAACTCATGCTGTCACACCTGCGCGGCGCCTGGCCATGGGCACAACAACCCGTCGGGAAAGTGGCCGGAGGGCTGGCACAGCACGCGCGTTACCGAATCCTCGCTCGCCGCGGGAGATGGAACCCCCCGGTGGGTTTCGACAGGCCTAAGCACCCGGGGTTTCGACGGTTTCGACAGGCTCAACCACCGATAAGACCCGGCACGCCGTCCTGGATCGCGAAGGAGGCCTTCGTGCTGACGGGGGATCCCGGGGTCGTGACGTAGTCCAGGACCCGGAAGTCTGCGGTCATCGCATCCTTCGTGATCTTGGTGTAGATGGTGCGGTACATCTTCATGTCGAACCCGGCCGGCACGGACGAGGCCCGCAGCGGCATGTTCTCGAAGTACGCCTGGAACGCGGCGGACCGGCGCTGCCGGAACCGCTCGGTGGTGTCGTTCAGCTGGCCGGCGTCCGGGTTGCCGCCGCCGATCACGTAGCTGTTCTTCTTGTACTCGTACATGTAGTCGCCCAGGTGCAGGACCAGGTCCGGTGGTCCTGGGCCAGCCGCGAGTAGGCGGTGAAGTAGCCGTGCTCGTACTGCGAGTCGTGCCTTACAGGCTGACGTTCCGCCTCGAGCCGGCGATGGCGCGCGACAGCTCCAGCCGGAACACCCAGAGAAGTACATCCTCGCCCGGCACATACCAGTCCCGGGCGGGAGCCCGCTTGAAGCCGAGGGATTCGTAAAGGCCGTGGGCCCGTTCCATAAACGTCGCACTCGTGATGCTGATCGCCCTGATGCTCGGCAGCGACTCGGAATGTGCGATGACTCGGCGGACGACCTCACGCCCAACTCCGCTGCCTTGGGCGGCAGGATCAACGGCGAGCATCCGGAACTCAAGCTCATCGTCAACCGCGATCTCACTGTACGGCTGCCCCGCGAAGGTAAGCGTGACTGCCGCGACCACCGCGCCGGAGGCCTCGGCCACCCATACCTCGGCGTGGTCCGCCCGGTGTTCCACGTTGTCCAGCACGCTCATATACGGGTGGTCGGCGGTGAAGTGGCCGGCGTGGATGTACGCTTCCCGGGTAATTCTCCGGACCTCGGAATAATCGGCAGGCCTTGCCGGCCGAAAAACAAGATTCACAGGGCAGCAACCTCCGCTGCAGCCACTCTGGCAACGTACTCCTCCAACCGAGCCAGCGCCGGCTGCGACGAAGCGTCGCCCACGGCGTCCGCCCCTACCGCGTTGGCTACGGCCAGCGCTGTGGAGTAGTCATGTCCCGACCGGAGGGCCAGAACCAGAGCCGCGCAAAATGCGTCTCCCGCACCGATGGTGTTCGCAACTGTCACGGCCGAAGCGGGAGCCTCTGCCACTCGTCGCCCGTGCTCGAACATCGCCGACCCGTCCCTGCCGTACGTCACCGCCACAAGCTTGGCCTCTGCCAGCGCCGGAATGAGCTCGTACTCGGTCTCGTTGACGATCACCAGGTCGCAGCGCTCCAGCAGCTCCGCCGGCAGGGCCATGGCCGGGGCCGCGTTCAGGATGAAGAAACCGGGGGCACGACGGGCGGCTTCCATCACCACGGGCAGACCCACTTCGAGCTGGCACAGCACCGTCTCATCCGGCCCGAACACCACGCCCCCCAAGGAGAAGCCGGAGTTGGCCCCCGGGCACACCACGATCTGGTTTTCGCCATCCCGGTCCACCACGATCAGCGCGGTGCCGGTCGCGTCGCCGTCGAGCACTGCCACATCAGTGGTGTCCACTCCCGCGCCAGAAAGAGACGCCAACATCAGCCGGCCGGAGGCGTCATCGCCCACCGCCCCTATGATCCTCGCGCTGGAGCCCAGGCGGGCAGCGGCCACGGCCTGGTTGGCTCCCTTGCCGCCCGGCTGCTGGTGCAGAACGCCTCCTCCGAGGGTCTCGCCGGCGGTGGGGAGACGGTCCGTGGTGGCGATGATGTCGAGGTTGATGCTGCCGACGACGGTGACGGCAGGAAGTCGAGTGCTCATGGAAAGTCCTATCGGTGAAGCCAAAGCGGCTGGATTAGGAAATAGTGTACGGCACGGTTGTACTTGTGCATCATACATGGTTGTATAACAACTCACATCCCAAGGGCAGGAACCGCCCTGCATAACAAAGGAGTTTGATGTGAACACCCCAACTTCAGTCGCCGCTTCGCCGCCGGAAATCGCGGAGGGGGAGCCAATAATCGGCGGCCGCCGCGCCGCCCTGCTGATCTCCACCCTGATGCTCGGCGTGCTGTCCTTCCAGCTCAACGCCAGCATGGTGACCCCGGCACTGCCGCAGATCGCGGCCTCCTTCGGACAGGGCGCGGAGAGCGCAGCCCCCGTCCAGTCCATGTTCTTCCTGGCCGGCGCCATCGCCGGGCCGGTCATCGGACGCTGGAGCGACTTCATCGGCCGCCGCGCCGCCTTGCTCCTGGTCCTCGGGATCATGGGCGTCGGCACGATCCTGTGCATCGCGGCCCCCACGCTGCCGCTCCTCATTGCCGGCAGGTTCCTCCAGGGAGTATCAAGCGCGGTCTTCGCGCTTGCCTACATCGTCCTCAGCGAAAACCTGCAGGCCCGCGTCTTCGGCACTTCCGTAGGCCTCATCGCCGCCATCAACGGAGGGGTCGGCGGCGTCGACGGCTACGTGGGCGGCCTCATGGCCGAAACCCTCGGCTTCCGGTCCATCTTCGTCGTCGTCCTGGTCCTGACGGCCATCGCCGCCGCCTGCATCATCAAAACCGTCCCGAAGGGACGGCCGCAGGGAGTACGCGGCGCCATGGACTGGTGGGGCGCAGGGTCCCTGTCGGTATTCCTGGTCTTCATCACCTACTTCGTCTCGGGCGGCTCCGCCGCCGGCTGGACCGCGCCGAGCACCCTGGCCCTCCTGGCCGGCACCGTCGCGTCCTTCGCCGCCTTCTGGATGATCGAGAAGAAGCGCACCAACCCGCTCATCGCCGTCCACCACCTGCGCTCCCGCCAGGTCTGGCCCGTCATCGCCACCACCGTCCTGACTCTCGCCGGCATCTTCGCCATCATCAACTTCACCGTTGTGCTGCTCAGCCAGGATGCCCTCGCGGGCTTCGGGCTCAGCGCGTCCATGTCTGCCCTGCTGTTCCTGACCCCCGCAGCCCTGATCGGCGTCTTCGCCGCGCCCCTCGCCGGCTGGCTCGCCGACCGCCGCGGCTGGATCAAAACCCTCCGGGCCGGAACCGGACTCAGCCTCGCCTGCGCCATCGCCGCGGCCACGTTCGCCGACAACCAGGTGGCCGTCCTGATCGCCGTCGGCGCCCTCGGCATCTTCTACAACGGGCTCTTCCTCACCGCCATCAACGGACTCTCCGTCCTGCTCTCTCCCAAGGAAGCACCTGCGGCCCTGCCTGGCATCAACGGCGCCGCCTTCGGCATCGGCGCGAGCCTCGGCGTCGTGCTCGTGGCACCGTTCGCCGCCCTGGCCACCTCCGCCGGATACAGCGCCGCACTCTGGATTTCGGTCGCCATCACCGCGGCCGCCTTCCTCGTGAGCCTCTTCGTCGCGGCACCCAAGGGCGAAAAGCTCTGATCCGACGCCATCCAGCACCAACGTCCAGCACCAACGAAACGAGAAACTCAGCATGACCACGCCCATCAGCCACCCGTTCTACCTCGACTGCGACACCGGAATCGACGACGCCCTCGCACTGGCCTACCTGCTCGCCTCGCCGCAGGCGGACGTCCGGGGGATCGGTACCGTCAGTGGAAACGTCAGTGCCGCCGTCGGCGCCCGCAACACCCTGGACCTGCTCCAGCTCGCTGGGCACGCCCACGTCCCCGTGGCGCTCGGAGCCCACGACCCGCAGGCCGGCGCCTTCCACGGCGGTGCCCCGCACGTCCACGGCGCCAACGGGATCGGCGACGTTTCGCTGGAGGCGGCCGACGCCGAACTGGTGCCCGGAACCGCGGCCGAGATGCTGGTCCGGCTCGCCCACGAACACCCGGGCCAGCTGCGGATCCTGGCCATCGGTCCGCTCACCAACATCGCCGAAGCGCTGCGGTTGGATCCCGAGCTGCCCCGGCTGGTGCAGGACATCACCATCATGGGCGGCGCCGCGTTCGCGCCCGGGAACATCACCCCCGTGGCAGAGGCCAACATCGCCAACGACCCCGAAGCCGCGGCGGACGTGCTCGCCGCCGACTGGGACGTGACCCTGGTGCCGCTGGACGTCACCATGTCCAATGTGCTCGAGGAGAGTCACCGGCAGGAACTGCTCGCGGCGGGCCATCCGGTCCCGCAGGCACTCGGAGACATGCTGGGCTATTACTTTCGCTTCTACGAGAGCCAGTTCGGCCGCGCCTGCTCCGCCATGCACGACCCCCTCGCCGCGGCCCTCGCGGTGGGCGGCGTCACCGCAGCGGTGGCGCCGGTGGTGAGGGTCGACGTCGACACCACCGACGGTCCCGGACGCGGACAGACCATCTGCGACCTCCGTGGACGGTACATGGACTACCCGGAGCAGCCCGGCGCCCGCTGCCGGGTGGTGCTGGAGCTCGACGGCGACTTCGCGCCGCACCTGGTGGAGGTGCTGCAGTCCTTTAGGGGCCCTGAAAGTACGACGGCGGCATGGGCCGTGGGTGCGGCGGTCGCCTGAGTCGGAGTATCGGTCGGGCCGGTTAGGACTGGAGCGACTGCATCACGGACAGGTGCCCGGCGCGTGCCGCGATGAGGCACTTGGCCAGGTAGAAGGGCCGATTCGCGTGCCTGACGTACTGCGTCAGCACGAGGACCGGGTCCGGCGCGCGCAGGTCCAGCAGCTTGGCGCGGCTGGGCCCCACCTGGCTCAGGCTGATTTGGCATTCGCCGGGCCCGAGGACCCGGCCGAAGCGGTTGTTCAGGCCGGCAAGCAGGGAGCTGCCGCCGTCGTCGTCGATTTCCAGCGGCGAAGCGGCAGCGGAACTGCCGCCCAGGCTCACCGGCAGGGCCGAGATGTTTTCCTGCAGGTGGGCGATGGCTTCACCGTCGCGGATCAGGACCGACTCCCAGAGCCAGCAGTCGGCGCCGGGCTCCACGCCCACGCCGGGGGCGACGAACTCCGAGGCGGGCTGCCGCTGCCGTTGGATGCGTTTGATCTCGATGTGCTGCCCAGGGCCGCCGAGGACTTCCTCGAAGGGCCGGATTTGTTCGATTCCGATGCGGGGGAGGGTGTCGGCGACAAACCGGCCGACGCCGCGGCGGGCCCGGATGAGTCCGTCCTCCTCGAGCAGCATCAGCGCTTCGCGGACCACGGTGCGGCTGACCTTCATGTCCGCGCCGAGCTCCGTTTCGGTGGGGAGCATCGAGCCGGGCGTCAGCAGGTTGTTGCGGATGGCCTCGGCGATCCGGGAGTACACGGCAACCCGGAGCGGCGAGCCGGGCTGGGCCTCCACCGGCTGGGACAGGAACCTGGCGGCGTCCTCGTGCACGTTATGCCTCGCTTAGTGGTTTCGGGAATTCCAGCGTACGACAAGTGTGACTTGTCTGTTGGACAACTTCGGCTTGTTGATGGCCGATGATTTCTCTCCAGACTCGTCGTATGCCGCCAGTCAGTGATCACCCGACCGTGCTCTCGAAGTTAGCGAAATCGGACCACGTCCACCTGAGACGTCTCAGTGTTCTCAGTTCTCCAGTTTTTTCTCAACAGGAAGTAAGCTTCGCGCGGTTCACAGCGGTCGTGGGGAGTCACGGGTCCGGGAAATCGTATCTCTTGAAGATCCTGGAAGAGTCCTTGCCCAAGTATGGCAACGAACCCATGCGGTTTCCTCCGGCCTCAAGGTCCAGACGGAAGGGCAGCGGGCGCGCGGAAGTTGGCGCAGTCGCGGGGACCCACACGATAGACATGGGATCCGGATGGACGCCCCAAAGTTTCATAGTGGATCTGGCGGGCCGCGGTCTGAGAGTTTCGTTTTTGGGGAGAACCTTGAAGAACTTCGCCTCACCGTACCGCTCAGTGCGCACAGAGCATTTGGCGAATACCAGATGTGGATGCAGGACGCCAAGCTTCCGAATCACTCAGACGATTTCGAACGAGACTGGTCGGCTGACAGACCAACATTGGACAGCATCAACAGAATCCTTGGACGCCGATATTCCAGCGTGCAATTCTTCACCTTCAAGAGTGATTCCTATGACGCGCCATACCTTGAGGCGACCATGCCGGACGGTCAAGCGCGAACTTCATACGAGATGAGTTCAGGAGAACTGTGGGTTCTCTTTTGCATCTGGGAACTTGAGAGGTCCGCAGCCACCGACATCGTCCTGATTGATGAACCTGAAAGCTACCTTTCGCCGCGAGGGCATATAGCTTTCTTGGATGAGATCGCTCGACGTACCCTTGCCGGCGGATTCCAAACGATAATTGCCACGCATTCTGAAGCAATGATCCGGAGGCTCCCAGCTGACATTCTCCGGTTCACAGTTCGACGTGCGACTGGAATCGTAGTTAGAGAGCATGTGAGCCAACGCGGTCATGGCGGCTCTTGGCTACGAGCAGTTGGTTAAATATCTGGCACTAGTCGAAGACTCGTTGGGTCAGGAGATTCTTCGAACGGCGCTCGCGCTTTTCGGCTCAGACCACGGTCGGTCCTGGGACATCGTCAGGCTTGGCGGTACCGGTGAGGCCAGGGAGACTTTGGACATTCTGTCCACGATGTCACGGCTCGTACCTGTGCTCGTGCTGGATGGCGATCAGCGCTCAGGCTCTGAAGAAGTCAACGCGTTCTTCTTGCCCGGGCGTAATCCTGAAGAAAGCATTCTGGAGTCTTGCGGATCTGAGGCTGCGGACCGACTCGGCATCTCACATGCGAGGCTCGACGCTGCTATCGCACACACTGAAGGGATGGTCCATCAAAGATTCTTCCTCGAAATCGCGAAGTATTTGGGGCTGGACCATGACGTTGTCAGGCTGACTCTCATTGCCTCCTGGCTAAACGGTGTCGAGGTTCGTGAGCAGGCGAAGGCAATGGTTGCCGGGATGGAAGCTGCGGTAGTGCAATAGCTGCTACAAGTTCTTTGGCGCGTGCGGCGCCCGGCCGTCGACCGCCCGCCGCAGGCTTCCCGACAACAGCAGATGTTCAAGCAGCGATTCTCCGGTCGGTATCAAATTGGCTATTGCTAGGCCGTTGTTTGCGACGTCAATGGTTCCGCCACTCTGTCGTTTCCCAGGGGAGCCGGTGATTCGGCTGCGATAGGCTCAACCAGCTGCGCCCGGCGGGGAATCCCCGCCGGGCGTTTAGGTTTCGACAGACTCAGCCACGGGGCCTTACGCCCGTGCCACCAGCCCCGGCACCCCGTCCTGGATCGCGAAGGAGGCCTTCGTGCTTACGGGTGCGCCCGGCGTCGTGACGTAGTCCAGCACCCGGAAGTCAGCGGTGAGCGCATCCTTCGTAATGCGGGTGTTCACGTAGCCGCGGTTGTCGTTGTAGAACTTCAGGTGCGGGTTCCAGGCCATGACCGGATCGGCCGAGGAGCCGGTGCCGTTGCCGGTGGAGGTGATGGAGGTGCACACCAGTTCCGAGCCCACCACCGGGGAGGCCGGGTCCTTGTAGTCGACCTTGAGGTCGTTGGCCCAGTTGCGGTGCACGTCGCCGGTGAGGACCACGGCGTTGCGGACGTTCGCGTCCACCCAGCCCTGGGTGATGCGGCGGCGCGACGCGGCGTAGCCGTCCCACCCGTCCATGGAGACGTCGTCGATCTCCGGTGCCTTATCCCTGTCCCGCTCGGCGAAGAACACCTGCTGGCCCAAAACGTCCCAGCGCTGGGTGGAGTTCTTGAAGCCGTCCAGCAGCCACTTCTCCTGCTCGGCGCCGGTGATGGTGCGGTCCTCCGCCAGGCGCTCGGCCACGTTTTTCCGCCAGCCGTCGCCGGCGAGCTGGTCGTCGCGGTACTGCCGGGTGTCCATCATGTGGAAGTTGGCCAGCTGGCCCCACTGGATGGTGCGGTAGATCTTCATGTCGAACCCGGCCGGCACGGAGGTCGCGCGGAGCGGCATGTTTTCGTAGTACGCCTGGAACGCGGCGGACCGGCGCTGCCGGAAGTGCTCGGTGGTGTCGTTCAGTTGGCCGGCGTCCTTGTTCTCCGGGACCTCGTCCGCCCAGTTGTTGTCCACCTCGTGGTCATCCCACACCACCAGCCACGGCGCGACGGCGTGCGCTGCCTGCAGGTCGGCGTCGGACTTGTACTGCGCGTGGCGCTGCCGGTAGCCCTGCAGGGTGGTGGTCTCGGGGCCCTGGTGGTCGCGCGGGTTGCCGCCGCCGATCACGTAGCTGTCCTTCTTGTACTCGTACATGTAGTCACCCAGGTGCAGCACCAGGTCCGGGTGGTCCTGGGCCAGCCGCGAGTAGGCGGTGAAGTAGCCGTGCTCGTACTGCGAGCAACTGGCAAACGCCATGGCCAGCGCCGCCGGCGTCTCATGCGGCGCGGGGCTGGTAAGGGTGCGGCCCACCACGCTGACGTGCCGGCCCGTGCGGAACCGGTAGAAGTATTCGCGCCCCGGGCGGAGGCCCTTGAGCTCCACGTGGACGGAGTGCCCGGTTTCGATCCGGGCGGTTTCGACGCCGCGGGCTACTACGGTGCGCATGTTGGCGTCCTCAGCCACTTCCCACGCGACCGCGACGTTGCGGGAGGGCATGCCGCCCAGGCCGTCCTCGGCGATGGGGTCCAGCGCCAGCCGGGTCCAGATCACGAAGCCGTCCGGCCACGGCTCGCCGGAGGCGATGCCCAGCAGGAACGGATCGGTGCGGAGACCGGCGTCGTCCGCTATTGAGGTGGCGACGGCGGCAGCCGGCCAAGCGGCGACGAGCCCCGCCCCGATGCCGGCGGAAAGGAGGGATCTGCGCGAAATGTTGTCCATGCCTTCGACCGTATTGCGGCCGGTTGGACAGGCTGTGAGGGTGATGTGAATGGGCGGTTAACTGCGTGACAAAGGCTGTCGACTTGGAGCGGTTCCTACTTGCTGGTGGTTACTGAATGGCAGTCCCTTGCCCGGGACAGCCCGCAGTGCCCGGTATTCGATCGTTAGCCGGGCGTTCCGTCGCGCTCGCTTCTTTCGGCGAGGAGCTGGAGTTGCCGTGCGTGCACGCCGCCCACCCAGTCCCAGCCGGGCATGGCAGACGGGCCGATCCGCGGGTCGCTGGGATCATGGGCGTCACGCAAGGCGTGCACGTACGCCCGATCCTGGTCGATCCGTGCGCGTACCTGTTCAGCTCCGCCGATGGACCCGTGGCCGGGGACGAGGACATCGACGTCGCCCGCCACGCCCTCGAGCAGCCGGAGCGCGGCGAGGTAGTCCTCGATCGGGTAAGCGGTGTCGTTCAAGTCGAGCATCGGAATCAAGACATCAGAAAGCATGTCGCCGGCGACGAGAACCCCGCGTTCCTCAATCACCAGCGCCGCATGACCCGGGGCATGCGCTTGATGCTCGACAATCCGGACACGAGGGCCATCCCAAGGAATCTGCGCCATCTCGGCGGGCAGGCCGGTAATGAGGCCGAGCAGGTCCAGTGGTACCTCTTCGGGGATGCCGAGCCGGCGTGAATCGAGCCCGGCCGACAATCGATCCCGGACAGTAGCAGCGCAGCGGCCGGTGCCGTAACGGGGCGCCGCGCCGAGCCCGGCGTGCCAGAGCAGGTGATCCCAATGAGGATGCGTCGAGAAGCCTGCCACAACGGTCTGGCCCGAATCGGACAGGTCCTTCGCGAGGCACGCCATTTCGGAGCCGTGCACTCCGGGGTCGATGAGCAACACGCCAGCCCGGCCTTGCACTACAACGGCGTTGCTCTGGCAGAACTCACTCTGGTGGATCAGCACACCCTCCGCGACCTGCCTCAGCACGGGGCTCCTTCCGATTGTGGTTTGCAACCGCGTGTCGAGACTGTAGTACCTGGCGGTGGCAGATTGCAAGCAGTCTGGGCGAAGCGTATGAGCCGCGGTCGGGGTGCCCGATCGACGCCACCATCGAGATGTTCGGCGGTCGGGGGAGCCTGTTCGTCCTCCGCGACGTCGTGTTCGGGTACCCCGCGCCCTGCAGCGAAAGGGCTACGGTTGGGGGAGGCCGGCCGTCATTGCCGCCAGGCCCGTCATGGCCTGGACGGCGTCCCGATTGGAAAGCCCGTTGTCGTGGCAGAGGGACCGCCAGGTCCAGAAGGACACCGAATGGGCGACGACGGCGCGCAGCCGGCCGCTGCCTGGCGCCGGAAACGGCTCGAGGAGCCGGTCGCAGAAGAAGGTGTCGCGCTTTTCGAGGTCTGTGCGGTGCCTCTCCGGAAGGGCCGCCCAATCGGCATAGATGCGTCTGAGCATCGGCTCGCCGTCACGATAAAACCGGTAGAGGTCTGTCAGGCCGGCGTGCAGGCGTTTGAGCGGGTCCGCGAGCTCGGACCAAGCAGCAGGGTCCGGCAGTCTCTGTTGTGAGAGCCAGTGCGAGGAGCATGCAGAGAACAACGCCTCGTCGTCGGCAAAATGCCGGTAGACCGTCAAACGCGTCACCCCGGCCTGCTCGGCCACGCCCGCAATGGTGGTCCGGGCAGGGCCGACTGATCCGTGCAGGGCCACCGCTGCGTCCACGATCCGCTGACGCGTGGTTTCCACCTGCTCGGCACGCTTATTCATCTGGTACCGGCGGGCTTTGGTTGAACGCATCTGTTCACTCAAACTGTTGACACCGGTCCTCTGTCGGCTGATAATTCGATATACACCATTGTATAGCGAAATAGGAAGGATGGAATGTCATGGGCGCTGAGGAGGCTCCTCGGCTTACTGTCGTGCAGCCAGGAGAAGGACGCCAGGGCAGTCTCGGAAGTATCGGGGTTGTCTTCAAACTGTTCGGCGAACACACCAATGAACAGATCTCCATCGTGGAGCACCCATTCCCGGTGGGGGCCTTGGTTCCACCGCATACGCACACCCGTGAGGATGAGTATTCAATCGTCCTCGAAGGCGAAATCGGATTCCGCTCCGGTGAGCGCGAGGCAGTGCTCGGCGCTGGCGGCTACATCACCAAGCCGCGCGGCGAGCTGCACACCATGTGGAACGCGGGCAAAGTGCCGGCGCGGATGATCGAAGTGATCAGTCCTGCCGGGTTCGAGCATTTCTTCTGGGGGCTGGCCGATCAGCTTGAAGCCGGGGGACCACCGGACCCAGAAGCCATCGGCAAACTGGCAGCCGAATACGGCCTTCAGTTCGGCGAGGCACCATGGCTGCCGGGCATCATCGCCCGGTACGGGCTGAATCCCCCGATGGGCTGACGGGAAGGGCCATGGGCATCCAGGCTCCCCTGGAGCGAACGGGACTGCGGCTTGCAGTAGCCGCCCGGAAGCCGGCGGCGCCCCTGGCTGGCATGGCCGCCGTCGTACTTCTGCTGCACCTGGTGGGTTGGGGAGTACTGGTGTTAGTTGTCGCCCCGCAGAACCTCCTCCTCAGTTCGAGCCAGGTCTTCGGGCTGGGGATCGGCGTGGGGGCCTATCTGCTCGGCATGCGCCACGCCTTCGACGTGGACCACATCGCAGCAATCGACTGCACCACCCGCAAGCTCATGGGTGAAGGCCTTCGGCCCGTCTCCGTCGGTTTCTGGTTCTCACTGGGCCACTCCAGCATCGTCTTTGGCCTCTGCCTGCTGCTGGCCGCGGGAGCCCATGTCCTGGGAAGCCAGCTCGGCGACGACGCCTCGTGGTGGCGCGAGGTTCTGGGATTTGTGGGCGCCACCATCTCAGGATTGTTTCTCTACCTCCTGGCGTTCCTCAATCTGGCCCTGCTGATCCGCGTCGGCTCAGACTTCCGCCGGCTGCGGGCAGGCCAGCCAGAAGCCGAGAAGCGCGCCTTCACCTCCGGCCTGATGATCCACTTGCTGCGTCCGGTCATGCGGAGCATCACCCGGCCGGGGCAGATGTACTTGGTGGGGCTGCTGTTCGGCCTGGGATTCGACACCGCCACCGAGGTCGCGCTGCTGGTGGTCGCCGGAGGAGCCGCAGCGGTGGAACTTCCCTGGTACGCCGTCCTCACCCTGCCCGTCCTTTTCGCCGCGGGCATGAGCCTGCTGGACAGCCTGGACGGATGGTTCATGAATGCCGCCTACGGCTGGGCATTCTCAAAGCCGAGCCGGAGGCTGCTGTACAACATTGTCCTGACCGGGCTCTCCGCCACCGTGGCCCTGGGCGTCGGGAGCGTGGAACTGCTGTCCGTGATCGCAGCTAATACGGGAGCCGCTTCCGGTATGTTTGCGGCCATCGGCAGCATCGATCTGACAGGCATTGGCTATGCCGTTGTTGGCTTGTTTGTCCTCGCGTGGCTGGCGGGCGTCTGCGTCTGGAAGTTCCGGCGCGACGGGTCGGCTCTGCAGCTCAGCCACAGGCCTCGGAGGTAGCTGCAGATCCGCGCGGTCCAATTCCACCGACGTCTCGCGGCTCTGCTGCTGCGCCTCGTAATCGATAAGCTCAACCACCGGTTCCCCAGCTTCGCGCCGTACTCTTAGCCGTAAACCGGCTATCCAAGAACGACGTGTCCGAACGGAACCGCATGCCCCAGCTCAACGTCCAGGAGCGCACCTCCCTCCAGTTGCCCATCACAGACGCCGCCAGCCTGTCCGCGGAGCAGGTGCTGGCACAGCTGGGTTCCAGCGCCGACGGCCTGTCCGATGAAGAAGCAGCCGCGCGCCTCGCCGACCTGGGGCCGAACGCCGTCCGCACCCACCGGGCCAACGGCTGGGCGGTGCTGGGGCGGCAATTCGCCAGCCCCATCCTCATCCTGCTGCTGATCACCGCCGGCCTGTCCCTGTTCCTGGGCGATGCCACCAACTCCATTGTGATCGGCGTGATCCTGCTGGTCAGCGTGGGGCTGGGCTTCACCAACGAGTTCCGCGCGGAGCGCGCGTCCGAGGCCCTGCACTCCCGGGTCACCCACCGCGCCGTGGTGCTCCGCGGCGGAACCACCCAGGAAGTGGACGTCACCGCCCTGGTACCCGGCGACGTCGTGCATCTCTCCCTGGGTGCCATCATCCCGGCCGACATCCGGCTCCTGGGCACCAAGAACCTCCTCTGCGACGAAAGCATCCTGACGGGGGAGTCCCAGCCCGCCGAAAAGGACCCCGCGCCCGTGGCCGCCGGATCGGCCCTGGGCGACCTTGCGTCCTGCGCCTTTATGGGCACCGTCATCCAGTCCGGCGGCTGCACCGGCGTGGTGGTGGCCACCGGCGGCCGCGCCGAATTCGGCCGGATCGCGCTGGGCCTGGGGGAGCGGCAGCCGCAGACCGAGTTCCAGGTCGGGCTCAAGCGGTTCTCGTTCCTGCTGCTGCAGGTGGCCGTGGTGCTCACCTCGCTGATCTTCATCGCCAACCTGCTGCTCCAGCGCCCGCTCATCGAATCGCTGCTGTTCTCCCTGGCCATCGCTGTGGGCATCACGCCGCAGCTGCTCCCCGCCGTCGTCAGCACCAGCCTGGCCACCGGCACCCGCCAGCTGGCCAAGCGGAAAGTGCTGGTCAAACGCCTGGTCTGCATCGAGGACCTGGGGGACATGGACATCCTGGTCACCGACAAGACCGGCACCCTGACCGAGGGGCGGATCAGCTTCACCGGCGCGCTTCCGGTTACCCCGGGGACGTCCGACGACGGCCTGCTCACCTTGGGGCTGCTCGCCACCGAGGCCGACTACACCGAGGCCAGGCTCTCCTCCGCCGGGCAGAACCCGCTGGACGCGGCCCTCTGGGACAGCCCCGCCGCGGCCGGCTTTGATCCCGCCCGGTTTGAGCGCCTTGACCTGATCGACTTCGACCACCAGCGCCGCCGCACCACCGTGCTGGTGCGGGAGGCGGGCGGCCCCGCACGCCTGGTCACCAAGGGTGCCCCGGAGGACGTCCTGGCCCTGTGCGGTCCGACCCCACCGGCTGTGCAGGCGATGCTGGATGAACAGTTCGACGCCGGCTCCCGCGTGGTGGCGGTGGCCACCCGCCCCGCCGCGGGGCTGGCCAAGCTCACCGTGGCTGACGAGCGCGACCTGGTTTTGTCGGGGTTCCTCATCTTCCTGGACCGCCCCAAAGCCAACGCCAAGGCGTCCTTGGATGAGCTGGCGGCACTCGGGATCTCGGTGAAAATCGCCACCGGGGACAACGCCAAAGTGGCCGAAAAAGTCTGCGCGGACCTGGGCGTACTTTCCGGCGGAACACTGACCGGGGCCCAGATCGAGAAGCTGTCCGACGCCGAGCTCACCGCCGCCGCACGGACGGCCACCATCTTCGCGCGCGTCTCGCCCGAACAGAAGGCGCGCATCATCGCCCTCCTGCGCCAGAGCGGCGGCGCCGTGGGTTTTATGGGCGACGGCGTCAACGACGCCCTGGCCCTGCACAAGGCGGACATCGGCATCTCCGTGGACAGCGCCACGGACGTGGCCAAGGACGCTGCCGACGTCGTGCTGATGGACAAGGACCTGGGTGTCCTGGCCGAAGGCGTGCGGGAGGGCCGGCGGATCTTCGCCAACACCATCAAGTACGTGCTGATGGGCACGTCCAGCAATTTCGGCAACATGTTCAGTGCCGCCACGGCATCCGTGGTGCTGAGCTTCCTGCCTATGCTGCCGGGCCAGATCCTGCTGAACAACCTGCTCTACGACTCCGGCCAGCTGGCCATCCCGGGCGACCGGGTGGACAAGGAACAGCTCCGGGCGCCGTCGCACTGGAACATCGCGTTTATCCGGCGGTTCATGTTCCTGTTCGGGCCCATCAGCTCGCTCTTCGACTTCGCCACGTTCGCACTTATGCTGTTCGCCTTCCATGCTGTGCCGGGGGAGTTCCGGGCCGGCTGGTTCATCGAATCCATCGCCACGCAGACCCTCATCATCTTCGCCATCAGGACCCGGCGCGTGCCGTTCCTGCGCAGCCGTCCTTCTGTGGGGCTGATCGTGGCTTCGCTGGGCGTGGTGGCCGTGGGCATCTTCCTGCCGCTTTCGCCGCTGGCCGGACTGCTGGGCTTCGATCCGCTCCCGGTCCCGTTCTTCCTGGCCCTGCTGGGCATGATTGTGGTGTACATGTTCCTGGTGGAATTCGCCAAGGCCTGGTTCTTCTCCCGCGCCGCGCAGCAGCTGCCCGCCGGACCTATCCTGGTCCGCCGTCGTCCGGAAACCCACCACATCGCCCGCCGCGCCTTCCGCTTCAGTGCCCCGGTGAGGGTGGCGGGGCCTCCGCGGCATATGCGACGGCGGCAGCGCTGACCGCGTTCGACAGGCTCGGTTCCGACAGGAGTGCTCCTAGAGCGGGGGCTCGGGCAGGAGATTGGCTGCCAGCGTTCTGGCGATAAAGCGGCCGTAGCGCTCGGCGCTCCAGCCGCGCTTGGGGACAAGGTTCTCGTAGAGCTCAGCCGATGTGCACGTGAACATGACATCGGCTACCTCCTCCTCTGTCAGGTCCGCCCTCAGGAAGCCCCTGCCGAGGACCTGCCGGGCGTTGTGCTGCATCCGGCGGTACCGCGCTTCGTCGACGTCGAGCAGGAGCGCGGCCATGTCCGGATCCCCGCTCGCGGCGGCGTCCCTAATGAGAAGGAAGACCGGGGATCCGAGCGGGCTGACTTCGGTGGTGAACCGGCCGAGCTGCTCCATGAGTTCACGGGGGTCCGTAACCGTAGTTTGCGCGCGGTCCGACCGCTCTTCAGCCGGGGGGCCGCCGGCTCCGAGCAGGCTCCGCTCATAGATTGCCCGCACGAGCCCCGGCTTTCCGCCGAAGCCCTTGTATACGGACTCCTTCGAGACCCCGGCCGCCCGGGCGATCGCGGCAATAGTGGTCCGGCCATATCCACCCGTCAGGAACAATTCGCGCGACTGCGCGAGCACCCGATTCCTTGACTCCTCGGCTGCCTCCTGGCGACGCCGGGCGTCGTAGGCGCGAGAACGGGGAGCCGGACGATGCGATTCGTTGACCACAGGTCCCACTGGGAATAAACTCCTTGTATCAGTTGATTACAGCTGACTGTATCAAATCCACTATACCAGCGTCCCCGCCACCGCGACGGATGAATAAAGGAGCAGACCATGGACGCTTCAGGAATCGATCACCTTCCGGAGGGCCCGGTGCGGCGCATGATGGCCGCCGCTAACCGCCACGACCTCGAGGGGATGGTGTCCGAGTTCGCCGAGGACTACCAGAACACCACCCCCGCCCACCCTGCCCGCAGTTTCACGGGCTCAGCCCAGGTGCGGAAGAACTGGGCCGGGCTCTTTGCCGGGCTGCCGGACCTGAGCCTCACCGTGCACGATGCGACGACGGGACCCGGCAATACGGTCTGGATGGAATGGGGCAACCGGGGTACCCGGCGGGATGGCTCGGTGACGTCGTCCGCGGGGGTGGCCATTTTCACCGTCCGTGATGACAGGATCGCTGCGGCGCACTTCTACCTCGAACCGGTCGAGCACGAGTCCGGGGACGTGAACGCCGCGGTGGGCATGGCCGTCCGCGGGGCAGCCGGAAGCGGTGACGGGTCATGATCCTGGTGGTGGGCGGCACGGGCCGACTTGGCCGCGCTCTGGTCCCACTGCTCGTGGGAGCCGGGCATCAGGTCCGCGTCATGGCCCGCGGCGCTTCCCAGCCCCTCCCCGACGCGGCGAGCAACGGCGTCGAGCTCCTGCGTGGGGACCTCGCCTCCGCAACGGACTGCCGCCAGGCGGTCGCGGGCTGCACAGCGGTAGTGTTCGCGGCCTCGGGATTCGGACTCAAGGACTCTGACCCGCGCGCCGTTGACCGCGACGGCGCCATCCGGCTCGTGCGCGCGGCGGCCGATGCCGGAGCCGAGCACATGGTCATGATGTCCATGCATGGTGCCGCCCCCGACGGACCAATCGACTTCCTGCGCTGCAAGGCCGCGGCCGAGGAGTCCGTCCGCACGTCCGGCATGGCCTGGACAGTCATCAGGATGGGGGCGCTGCTTGAGCAGCGTCTCGAAATCATGGCCGCCCCGCTCGAGTCCAAGGGCAAGGTGCTGGTGATTGGCTCGGGGTCTGCCCCGGTTACCTTTACATCGGTCCGGGACGCAGCCGCCCTCGTGGTCCGTGCGCTTTCGGACCCGGCGCTGCGGAACCGTGTCCTCGAATGGGGTTCGCAGACACTCACAGCCAACGAGCTTGCCGGGGCTCTGCTCACCCGGGCCGGCCACGGGTCGGTTCAGCGGATCCCGGCCGCCGCCGAGCGCTTCCTGTCCATCGCAGCGAGGCCCTTCTCGCCCTTCCTTGCCCGAGTCGCGCGGGCCGGGATCCGGGAGGAATCGGGAGCCGCTGGCTTCCAGTGGGCGCCATCCCGCGCGGAGTTCCCAGACATTCCCGTCACGGGCCTGCGGCAGGTCCTCGAAACCGCGGTCCCGGGAGGATAACGACGGTGCTCGGCTGGGTAGTTCCGGGCAATGACGCGTAGTCCGTGCCTGGCACGCACCGCTAGGTGGCCTCGGCGGCCAGGGCCGTTGTTTTCCGGGTACGGCCGTGGAAGAAACTCCAGTTCACACTGACCGCAGGCTTGGGCCCTGTTTTCTCCGGGCCTGCTCTCACTGATATCCCTTAGTGCCGTGTCGTAGTTGAGAGGTTTCGCCAGTGAAGGACTCCGGCGGCGATGATGAGCGGAACGTGGATTGCCGGGAGGTTTCTTGCCAGCCAGCGCGGAAGATAGAGGTCGGTGACGGACCCTGTGCTGTCTCCCAGGTTTCGGGCGACCGCGGTCAGGGGGCAGCGAAATCCGTTGGCCGCAAACACTAACGTTTCCAGTGCCACGACAGTGGCAGCCAGCCCGGCCCGCCGATCCGACTGTCGCCGGATGCCGATGTACAGAACGTAGAGCATGCAGGCCTCGATGGTGAACCACGCGAGGGTGTGAAAAGCCTTCACTGCTTTGAGTAGCTTGCCGCGTACCTCCATGCTCGTCAGTGCCGTCCGCTGGGCAGCGCGGCGACGTTGTACTCGATCGAGTCGAGGACGAAACGCAGGTAGGAATAGTCTCCGGCGGGGGCATGCCAGATCCCCTCGCCGCGCTCCATGAGCCGGTGCGGACCGAACTGCCGATAGTCACTCAGTGGGGTGGACCACCGCATCCTGGTGAACGACTTTCCGTCCGCCGACGCCGCGCCGCGTCCGTCAGCAGCAAAATCCATCAGCTCGCCGTGATCATTGAACGAGAGGACCGCACTGACGGTGTGGCTACCGTTCGTGAAGGATGCACTGACGGTGTGCGGATTGATCTCGCGCCACTTGATTCCCGGATCGACCAGCGCGCCTGGCGCGAACACGCAGAGGTCGTTGAACAGCGTCACCGTCTCGGCCTCGTCCATTTCCGGGCCCTTGGCGTCGACCACGGTTACGGCTGATGCGAGTTTCACCCGCATGGTTGCGGACGGTCCGACGAACCGGTGGAACGCCTGGAACGGGATGCCGGCCCGTGAGGCGTCCATGAGGAAGAGGCGTGATGGCCGGTCGTAGAAGTTGCTTTGCCGTCCGGTGAAGGGCATCCAGGGCGCTGACGGTCCGCTACGGATCTGCCCGTGATAGCGGGCAGAGAAGTTCTGAACCTTCGGAAGGCCTATAGCGCCGCTGAGACGAACATAGCGTTGCACTACGGCGGGGAGCCGCGAGAGATCGGTCTCGGTAAGTACCGGGGACTCGACGGCGCGGGCCAGTCCCTGTGAGATGTCGCGGTCGTATTCGGCGCGGAAGCTCCGGGGCCCTTCAGAGAGGTAGCCGTATACGACGCCGACGAGCACGATGACGTTGGCAATCGTCCCGTAGGCGGCGTCGACCCAGGACGCAATGATCACGATCTGGGAGACGACGATGCCCCCGGCGCCGAACACCCACCATCGTCCCGGCAGGGCGAAGATGGAAACCGAGGCGACCAGGAAAAGTGTCGCCGCCAATAACCAGAGAACACCCAACGGCAAAGGTATCTGTTGCGTCAGTTGCGGAACGTCGGCGAACCCCAAACCCTTGACAGCGCCGAGCAGATGGATGAGCGCGTGCAAGCCGAGGAAGGCCGCGAAGACTATTTTCACGACAGCGGACCTACCCGCACCGGAGGGAAAGTCATGAGCACGCGTGGACTGTGACACGGGCGGCCTCCTAACGTTCACATGAGCGGCGGGCTAAGAAACGTTCAACGGAGACATCAATCCGGCGGTGCGGTCAGCCCCGGCCACGTAGACGAGGGAACGAAGGGCGATGACGGACGCCGTGCTGTCGCGTGCATCCAACGCGGCAACGCTGATGCTCCGAGCGTACTCCCCCCTGTCCAGAGCAGGCCGGGACTTTCCCGCAATAACAGCGGTCCCCGGGGAGGTGGTCCAGTACATGCGCGTGCTCAAATTGGACGCGGCCCCAGGCAACGGGCGGGGACTCAGCCGCCGGCGGCGGCCACCTCAACCTCAACCCCCGCGTCCCGGAACTTCTGCACCTGCCCCGGGGCGGCGCCGTCGTCCGTCACCAAGGTCCACGGCAGCGCGAGCCGGGCCCACGCGTGGAATGGCCGGAGGCCCAGCTTGGATGAGTCCGCCAGGACGTAGACGCTGTTGCCACGCCTGGCCATGAGTTCCTTGAGCCGGGTCTGGGCGTGGTCGGCCTCGCAGATGCCGTCCTCGGCGGTGACGGCGTCGGCGCCCAGGAACACGCGGTCGAAGCTCATCCGTTCCAGGGCTGCCTCGGCGAGCGGCCCCACGAAGCTCTGGCTCAGGCTCCGCAGCCGGCCGCCCAGGCAGCCCACCTCGATGCCCTCGGACTCGGCCAGTTCCTGCATGGTGTTGATGCCGGGGGTGGTGACGGCGAGCTGGTCGAACGTGCTCTGCTGCAGCGATGCTTCCGCGTGGGCGCCCAGGGCCAGGCGCCGCCGTAGGTGCGGGCCAGCCGGCCCTGCCCGTTCAGGAGCGCCGCCGAAGAGCGATGGACGTGGCGAGTTCGATGGCCCCCGGTGCCGAAGATGACGTGCAGTCCCGTACTCATGCCGAGCCCGGAATGGCGCCGTTGATGGCGAACGGATAACCGCACGCCAAGCCGGTTTTTCCGCAATCCCGGCCGAAACCCACCCGCTGTCCGCTGCAGCCGCAGGAGTCATGGCCGGCTACATCTCCACAGACCAATACATATGGGGACTGCGCAAGGTGCTGGACGGCATCACCGCGGGCGCCGGTATGGACGGCCTTCCTGCGGAGACGTAGAGCCGTCCCCACCGGTGGTTGTGCCTGTGGGGTTTCGACACGCTCAACCACCGGTGTGGGCTTTGGGCTGGTTCAACCACCGCCGTCGGCGACGGGTTTCGGCGCGGGAGTGCCGTCGTCGTAATCCACTACGACGACGGCGACCCGTACTGCACCGTCGATATCACCTGGAAGTTGGAACCTTTTCCAGGTCTTCGACATCGTTGTCTGAATCGTTGTCCAAAGAGTTGGGAGTGGCTGCTTCGTTGTTCAAGGGCCTCGATTCGCGCTGTGAATAGAACCAAATGGGTATGTAGAGCGACAATACGAGGAAGCCGAGCCAAGTTGAAGTCCAGCCAATTTCCTGGCTGTTCAGGTAGACCACACCGATCAGGCACAGAGGCAGATTGAACAGGCCAAAGATCATGGCCACATTCTTCCAACCCCTGGGGGCTTTGAAAGGCCTTTCAAGGGTGGCGAAGGCCGGGTGTTTTTTGGCTCTGACGTAGGCGAACAGGCTGATGCCGTTGGCACAGGTGTAGCCAATGGCGGCGGCCGCAAGAATTGCAGCGAGGGATCCCATGGAAATCAGGACCATGTTAAACGCCGCGGTGACGAGCAAGGCAATAAAGGGAGTTCCGTGGCGATTCGTTTTGCCGAAGACCTTGGGAAGGTTGCCTTCCGTTGTCATGGAGTGCAAGGCCCGGGACGAACCCAGGTAAGCCGTTTGGATGATGAGGATCATGGCGGCGATCAGCATGATGATGGTGATTATTGAGCCGGCTTCGCCAAAGACAGCCCGGGCCACTGGAATCAGGGGCGATACAGGCTCTGCTATCACACCTTCAACACCCAGCACACCGATTACTGCGGTTTGCACCAGTACGTACGAGAGGAAGCAGATGATGCCGCAGGCAAACAATGCTTTCGGGACATCTTTGGACGGGTTTTTGTATTCAGGGGCGTAGATGGCTGCCGTTTCCCAGCCGCAGGCACTCCATTGTGCAATCGCAAAGATGCCAAAGAGAATCAGGATGTGGTGGATGTCCCAGGCCCAGTCAGCAGGCCACCAGTTGCCGGTGATGTTGGCCAGGTCAACGTGTCCGGTAGCAAAAGGCGCCAGGGTAAGGATAACCAGCGGTATCAAAGAAACAGCCGCGAGGATGTAACCCAGGATGGCGCCATCCTTGAGGCCGAACCAGTTGACTACGAACAGTCCGGTGAAGATCAGCAGACCTGAGATCAATGAGAGCTGAAACTCGGTGAAGGTCTCGCCCAGCACCGGAAACAGCCCATGAAGGTAACCGCCGACCAGGATTGAGAAGATCGCCAGGACCGGGTTCCAGGCAAACCAGTAGCTCCAGGCGGAGAAGCCGCCGATCAGCTTGCCCTTGTCGTACTTGCCTTTGAAGTTTTCGGTGCGAAATACATGCTGCGCGAAACCTGGCAGACCAGAGGCCTTGGGAAAGGTGGTCGCCATTTCCGCATAGGCAGCGTTCTGTATGAAACCCTGGATGACCGACAACCCCCAGACGAGGATTGCTGCGGCAGCCATATACATCGGCAGGTAGCCCAACGATGGCAGAATCAGCAAGGGCACGCCCAAAGCAATGGCCAAACCCTGCTTCCAGTTGATCGACCTTTCCAGGTGACCAACGCCATCCGAAAGATTTTTACTCATAACAGTCTCCTTAGACGACAAGCGTCTGGTCTTTTAGGTTGAATAACTAGATTCGTGAGTCTGAAGTGGCTGCGAGATGCATGCCATTCCCCGCGTGGTATATACCGCCGTGAAAGGATGTGGAAACCCGAGGCATGCGCGCATATGGGCAGGCCGTACATTGGTATCTTCAAACGTTTGAGGCTCGACTAACCCTGCAACCGCGATCTGCAGTTGCATGTATTACCGTCGACGAGTATGAATTCTGGCGCGTGAATGTCCGCGCATGATTCGCAGAAATGCAGAAGCACTTGTCGTTGTGCTTGAGGTTAGTCCTGCAGGGTCTTAGTCGAATTTTTTGAACGACTACATCGTCTCGTGGACGATAGCGTCGTCCAGGGTCGTCAGTTCGGGCGAACTGGTGCGACGAACTTGGCCGAAGATGGCGCGCAGGCATCCATGTGAGTGTCCCTGCGCGTCAGGCAGAGGCGGGACGCCTTCACTGGCTTACTTCCCTCTGGACGCGAGGGGGGACGGCCCTGAAGAAATCGTGCCGGCGTCGCGTCCGGTGCGGCTGTGTAAGAAGCTAAACCTTAGATTTCGTAGTATCGGAAGGAGTGCGACTCCGCACCCTCGGGGTTGGGGCCATAGACGGTAACCATCCGGGCGTAGGTGGGTGCCCAGTATCGGCCAAGTTGTCCGGGATTTACGCGTGCTGAGTCACCGGGTCTCAGGACGACAGTCTTGCCTTCACTCTCGATGTAGAGCTCGCCTTCCAGGACGAAGTTCGTTTCGGAGTGGGGGTGGAAGTCTTCCCAGCCGCAGGCTTCCAGTTCCCATTCCGAGAGTCGGAAGTCATCCCATCGGCCTACGGGATTCGCGTTTATAAATCTGCAGCGCAATCGCGGCCATTCGTCCTTCATGACCTTCATGGACTTCGCTGACCAGAAGTCGATCGTTTCCCCCGTCGTCAGTGGCGGGGGCTGGGTGGCTGTGGCCATAATCTTTCACCGTTCTTCAGTTGGAAATCTGATTTTCGGAACATATCGGTGAATCTAAATCAGTTGCATCGACGTGATGTGGATCACGGACTGTCAATACTGTGACATTGACAACCGTCCTAGTCAATAGTCCATGAGAAGGAAGATGGGACGTTTCTCGGCCACGGATCTGAGCGTCAGTTCTCAAAAGAATCTCGTAGAAATTTTTCCTGAACGATTGACTTGCACGGCCGTTCATGTGAAAGTCGGGGGACGACGAAACGTGATTCACTTCACATCGGCACGGCTCAAGGAGGAGCTCAACCGGTCCGTTGAGAATCAAGAATGTCGGATTTGCAACCCTTCCTCCCGGAGCCATAACCCGGTTTCAGAGGTGACCTTCAATGCAGTCCCTTATGCGCCAAAAGCGCCATCCCCTATGGCCATTTATGCCCTAAATGAAGAGTTCTGAAGTACTTTTCACCCAATTCACAGGAGAGACCATGGAAACCACCCTCGTAGGAACACTGAGCAAGGCCGGATCCATCCACAAGGTAGAAAACGGCTTCATCGGACTGCCGTCGATGAACGAGCCTGGGACGGTCGCTGCGATCGGTGACTCCCTCCACAACCCCGAGGGTTCGGTCATGTGCGCCGGATTCTTCGAGCTGGAGGCTTCCGAGCCGTTGGTGTACACGTACACCTACGACGAAATGAAGGTGGTCATCAAGGGTGAATTCATCCTCACGGACCAGACGACGGGAGAAGTGACGCACGCCAAGGAACGCGATGTGCTGTTCTTCCCCAAGGGCACCACCGTCAAGTTTGAGACCCCTGAGTATGGCCTGGGGTTCTTCGCCGGCGACCGCACCTTCGCACCCTAGGACCATCCAGCGCGTTCACATAGTCGCTGGCTAGATACGTAACCCAACTCACAACGTCGCACACCAGCGGCCCCTGAAAATTTGGAAGAGGAAAGCAGCATGACACTTCGAGTCGGAATCATCGGTGCTGGCCCCAGCGGCTTGGCACAACTGCGGGCATTCGAATCAGCACGTCAAAAAGGGGCCGACATCCCCGCAATCATGTGCTTTGAAAAACAGGACGAATGGGGCGGGCAGTGGAACAACAGCTGGCGTATTGGGCTGGATGCTCACGGCGAGCCGGTTCACTCCAGCATGTACCGCCACCTCTGGTCCAATGGGCCCAAGGAGTGCCTGGAGTTCTCGGACTACTCCTTTGACGAGCACTTTGGCCGTCCTATTTCTTCCTTCCCTCCTCGCGAGGTTCTCTTCGACTACATCAAGGGCCGCGTGGAGAAGTCCGACGTCCGCAAGTATGTCCGCTTCAATAGCGTCGCGCGGCACACCAGCTACAACGAGGCCACCCAGGAATTCACGCTGACAGTGGAGGACCTCAAAACCAACCTCACTGAAACCCACGTGTTCGACAAGCTCGTGATTGCGACCGGACACTTCTCCGTCCCTTCAGTCCCTGAGTTCAAGGGCATAAAGACTTTCCCGGGTGAAGTCCTGCACGCCCATGATTTCCGCGGAGCCGAGCGGTTTTATGGCAAGAAGTTGCTCATGATCGGCAGCAGTTACTCCGCAGAGGACATTGGCATGCAGGCCCACAAAATGGGTGCGGCGTCCATCACCCTCAGCTACCGCACGACCTCAATGGGCTATGACTGGCCGGAGAATACTGTGGAGCGCCCGCTCGTCACCCACTTCCAAGGCCGCACCGCACACTTTAGTGACGGCACCCAAGATGAATTCGACGCCGTCGTGCTTTGCACCGGATACCAGCACAAGTATCCGTACCTGCCCAGCAAGCTGTCACTGAAGTCGTCGAACGTGCTGTACCCGGGCAACCTCTACAAGGGCGTGGTGTGGCAGCAGAACACCAACCTGTTCTACCTGGGTGCGCAGGACCAGTACTACACATTCAACATGTTCGACGCGCAGGCCTGGTTTGCCCGCGACGTCATGACCGGCGTGATTGAGCTGCCGTCCCTTGCTGAGCGCCAAAAGGACATCGCGGCCTGGCTTGAGCGCCAGGCCGTGCTGCCAAATCACGATGCCGAGGCCGATTTCCAGACGGACTACCTGCGGGAGCTCATCGATGCGACGGATTACCCGTCCTTCGACCTGGACGCTGTTTGCCAGTTGTTCAAGGACTGGATGCACCACAAGGAGACGGACATTCTGGGATACCGCGACATGCTCCACCGCTCCGTGGTCACCGGCACAATGGCGACCAAGCACCACACCCGCTGGATCAACGCCATGGACGACTCCATGGAGCGGTACTTGGACGGCCGGTCGCAGGATGTGGACACCGGCTCGCCTGCCGCTGTGGCCGACATCTTGGCCGCGAGGTAACTACAGGCATCCCCGTGGGCCAATCTGGAAAGGTTCTAGATTCTGGCAGGTTGTCCTGAGCATTTGGAGGGCTTCCGGCGCTCCGGACCGTATCCTGGCTGTTGCATAGACAGCCAGGATACGGTCTTCGGTGGTAACGAAATCCAGCCCTGGCGATGAAGATGTTGATTCGTCTCGGTTTGCCCGAGCAATAGTCTTTAGTAGGCGTCCCTGTAAGGGTAACCGTGGAGAGTGCTCTATGCGGGTATCCGCTTCGGAACGAAAAGAACAGCTGATTTCAGCGACGGTTGAACTGATGCGTCGTGAGGGTGTTCAGGCGGTGACTATGCGGGCTATTGCCAAGGAGGCTAATGCTCCGTTGGCGACGGCTCATTATTGCTTTAGCGATAAGGAAGAGCTCATGGACGCGGCCGCCGAGGCTTGGTTTAAGAACCTGAGCCGCTATTCCAGTGACGTCCCGGTCCACCTGGGTCTGCGTAAGGCTGTGGAACAAGTGGCCGAAGGCTACTGGTGCGCATTGGCGGAAGAGCCGGCAAGCATACTTTCTGAGATCGAACTCATTCTGTGGGCAACACGCAATGCCGCCGTCAGCCCGCTGGCTGCGAAAATTTATCCCGCCTATGAAGTGGAGCTGGGAAACATATTCTCGTCCGCCGCCGAGAGCAGCGGTGATCAGTGCCTCATAGGCTTTGCCACGCTGGTGAGGCTCTTTCTGATGATTTACGACGGAGCCGCCATTCAATACATGACCGACCCGAAGGCTCCCGATCACAGCGCCCAGTTCTTCATGATGATCGATGCACTCCTGATCAAAGCCGGCGTTTAGGGCGTGTCTCCTCCGACGGGTGAAACATCCGCGATCTCAACCTCAACCCCTGCGTCCCGGAACTTCGGCACCTGCGCAGGGTCGGCGCCGTCGTCCGTTACCAAAGAGCTCAATGTGGGCTCGGTTCAGACGCCCCGTCTTGTTTCCGCGCTGCCTCGTCGATCGCTTCCAACACCCGCGCGTTGTTTGCCGCGTCCGTGAGATCGTAGCGGAGCGGCGTACCGTTTAGGACGCTGCCGGCGAAGTGTTCGCCCATCCGTACGAAGTGGTTTTCGCCCTTGAACTTGTGATAGATCGTGTCCTGCCCGAAGTGATGCTCCTCCAGGACCGAATCCTCTTCCAAGAGCCCAAAAGGATTGTCGAGGTAGAGCCGGCCCCCGGTGCCCGTGAGTTCCAAAAAGTTGCGGCGCTCGAGGTTCACTCCCGTATCAAAAAGCGCGGTTGCGCTGCCGGGAAAGCGCAGCATGCCCGCAATGCTGGTGTCGATTCGACCTCCGTCGTTGGCATCGCGGTAGTTGCCAAAGGCGGCGACGTGAGCCGGCTCCTGCGCTGTGACCATCCGGCTCACGTTGACGCAGTAGCACCCCGTATCGAAAAGTGCGCCGCCGCCGAGCCCGGCATACCAGCGGATGTTGTCGTCTCCCCCCGCATCGAAGGAGTGGCCGACGTGGACAAATGTCAATTTGCCCACCGCATTGGCCGCGAGCAGCTCTTGCAGCTTCTCGAAACGCGCGTGAAAACGGTACATGAAGCCCTCTAAGACTTTGAGCCCGGTCTCGTCCGCCTTGCGCGTGATCTCCTCGCACTCGGCGGCGCTCATCGCCAAAGGCTTTTCGCAGAGGACGTGCTTGCCTGCGTCCAAGGATTTAAGAATCCACTCGAGGTGCAGTGCATTAGGCAGCGCAATGTAGACAGCGTCGATATCCGGGGAAGCGAGCAGCGCCTCATAAGAGCCAAACGCCTGTGGGACGCCGTGCTTGTCGGCGTACTCCTTAGCCTTTTCCTCGGTGCGGGAAGCGATACCTACGACCTCGCCATTTTTTGTTTCCTGCAACGCCGGAATTGTCTTGCGGACGATGCGGGCGGTGCCCAGGACGCCCCAACGCAATTTCTCGCTCATTGAATTCTCCTTTTTTTGCAACCTACCCCGCCTTCGTTGGGTTCTGCCGCGACCAAGCGCTAAAGTCCACACCGCCCAACATTGCCGCGATCTCTAATGGTTAGGGTTTCGCCAGAACCTTTCGCAACAGACTCGCCGTCCACTTAGTCAGTGTGGGGGCAGACTTCATTCGCTGCGGACCGCTGCCACCTCAACCTCAACCCCGGCGTCGCGGAACTTCTGCACCTGAGCCGGGTCGGCGCCGTCGTCCGTGACGAGCGTCCAGGGCAGCGCGAGCCGCGCCCACGCGTGGAACGGCCGCAGGCCCAGCTTGGATGAGTCGGCCAGGACGTAGACGCTGTTGCCGCGCCGGGCCATGAGTTCCTTGAGGCGGGTCTGGGCGTGGTCGGCCTCGCAGATGCCGTCCTCGGCGGTGACGGCGTCGGCGCCGAGGAATACGCGGTCGAAGCTCATCCGTTCCAGGGCTGCCTCGGCCAGTGGTCCCACGAAGCTTTGGCTGAGGCTCCGGAGCCGGCCGCCCAGGCAGTCCACCTCGATGCCGTCGGACTCGGCCAGTTCCTGCATGGTGTTGATGCCCGGCGTCGTCACGGACAACCGATCAAAACCCCGCAGTTCGTGGGCGAGGGCACCTACGGTGGAGCCGGCGTCGAGCAGGATGTTCTCCCCGGGCCGGATCAGTGACGCCGCCCAGCTGGCAATGGCCTGTTTCTGCTCAAACGCCTCGCCGGTGCGCTGCCGCAGCGATGCTTCCGGGTGGGCGCCCATGGCCATGGCGCCGCCGTAGGTGCGGGCCAACCGGCCCTGTCCGTTCAGGAGCGCCAGGTCGCGGCGGATGGTGGAGGCCGTGACCTCGAACCGGACGGACAGCTCCTCCACGGAGGCCAGGCCTGTGGTGACGGCGAGGTGGTAGATCTCCTCGCGCCTGGCATTTGCCGACAGCATTCCCGGTTTCCTTCCCGTGGGCGTGGTTACCATGCTAGTTCCGGTCCCCGCCAACTCCCCGGAGCATCGCCATGCGCGGAATGCGCAACGGCCGGTCAGCAAGCTTAGCTGACCGGCCGTTCAGAGGGGCTCCCGTCCCGATTCCGGGTCGTCGGTCTCTCAGGTTCTCTTAGAGATCCTCTTCGCGCGACGGCGCCAAGTCCACTGCCTGCCGCAATGCCTCAAGTAGGGACTCGTGGTCGGCGATGTTCTTGCCCGCGATGTCGAAGGCCGTGCCGTGGTCAACGGATGTGCGTACCACGGGCAGGCCCACGGTGATGTTTACGCCATTTTCCAGGCCGAGGACCTTGACCGGGCCGTGGCCCTGGTCATGGTATTGGGCAACCACCAGGTCGAAGTCGCCGCGGCCGGCAAGGAAGAACAGGGTGTCGGCCGGGAGTGGGCCGAAGGCGTCGATACCGTCAGCCTGGGCCTTCTCGATGCCCGGCTGGATCTTTTCCGCCTCTTCGCCGCGGCCGAACAGCCCGTTCTCCCCAGCGTGCGGGTTGATGGCGCAGACGGCGATTCGCGGGTTTTCGATGCCGGAGGCGCGCAGAAGCTCATACCCGCGCTTGATAGTCCTGTACACCAGGTCCCCATTGATCTTGGCGATCGCGTCGATGAGGCCGATGTGGGTGGTGACGTGGATGACGCGCATCTTCGGGGCGGTCAGCATCATGGAAACTTCCTCGGTACCGGTCAGTTCGGCGAGGAGTTCAGTGTGGCCAGGGTACTTGTGGCCGGCTGCGTGCAGGGCTGCTTTGTTCAGCGGCCCGGTGCAGATCGCATCCACCTGGCGGTCCATAGCCAGTGCCACGGCCTTTTCGATGAAGAGGAATGAGCCGTGCCCGGCCGCGGCCGAGAGTTCACCCCAGGCGAGGTCCTCCGGGATGCAGTCGATGTCCAGCACGTCGATGGTGCCTTCCTCGAACAGGGCCTCCGACGGCTCCGCGACCTTGCGCAGGGTCAGCGGGCTGGCGACGATGTCCGCGGCGAGCTGCAGCCGGCGAAGGTCGCCGATGACCAGCATGCGGGCCTTCGACCGGAGTTCCGCGTCAGCCAGGGCTTTGACGATGATTTCCGGGCCAATGCCGGCTGCATCGCCCATGGTGATGGCAACAATCGGGCGTCCCATTATTTGATACTCATTTCAGTCGTTGTGCCAGTGAGAAATTGTGTGGTCCGGGCCAGCGTTCCGGCGTCCCCGAAGGCGCCGGCCTTCGTGACGAGCAGGGGGAGAGGTTCGGGCAGCAGGCTCATGACGACGCCGGGTTCAATCTCGCCGAGGACGGTGAAGCTGCCGGCGCCGAGTGCCCTCAAGACTGCCGTCGCCGTCTCGCCGCCCGTCATGACGAGGGCGTCACAGTGCCCAATGCCCGCGGCGGTGGCGCGGGCCAAAGCCTCTGCCACCACCAGTGCCTGTGACTTGTCGACGATTCCCATCGGATCCGGCGTCAACACCACATCATTCCGGGTCATCGCCTGTGCAACCTCGCGGGCAACCGACGGCTCGTCCAGGGCGGCGTGGTCCAGCGTGATGTGTTTGGCGCCTGCCGCGACGAGTGCCTCGGTTTGCTGCCGCGCAAGGCTGGAGTAGCTGCCGATCACGGTCAAGGTCCGGTTGACGTGCCACGCCTGCGCATTCCGCGCACCTGTTCTTTCGTCACGCGCCACGATGTGTCCCGCCAGTCCGCCCGAGCCCACCAGGAGCGTCGGAAAGTCCAGCAGCTCTGCAGCGGCGGCGATGATCCTGAGATCGTCGTCGGTGGAGGCATCAAGTACGACGGCGTCGCTCCCCTGTTCCTGCACGTCCCGTAGGTGCGACGCCAGTTCCTCGGGCGTGCGTCCGGATTGTCCGCCAACCACTTTGACGGCGAGGCCACCCGCTTCTAGTGCCCTGGCGATGTCACCACCGAAGTTTCCTTCAGTGTTCGGAACGCCGCCGACGTGGACGACGCCGCCGTCGGTGGTCCTTCCCGTGGCCGGAAAGGCCGGAGAGGCAACGGCGAGACCCTTGCCGTGGCCCTGGGTGATTCCCGCCAATGTGGCCGCGACTTCCACGCCAACATTGCCCCTGAGCAAGGAATCGATTTTCTTGAAGACGCGGCGGTGCTGCCCCAGGGCGTGCCCGACGGCGGCCGTGACGGCTGCGGCGGCCTCCTCCTCGGGCAGGTAGCGGCTTTCCGTGTTGATCGAAAGGATCTCCGCATCGGGCCAGGCGGACTCAAGGTCAAGGATCACGGAACTGGTGTGCGTGGGGCCATACGCGGCGGCCGCATCGGCCGCTCCCGTCAGGTCATCCGCGATGATTGCCCAGCGCGTGGTTGCGTCGGTGTTCATTTCGTGGGTGTTCATACTGCGTGTGAGACCTCGGGGGATGCCGCAGCCTCTTTGTTCTTGAGGCGCCTGGCGTACCAGGCAACCATAAGGGGGCAGCCGATGGCGGTGACCACCACGGACGCGGCAACCAGAACGGTGGCTGGTCCCGCTGCGGGAAGGTACGCAGGATTGGCTGCAGCTACCAGCATGGGGACTGTGGCAGCGTTGCCCGCGGTGGTGGCTGCAGCCAGGCCGGCAATGCCGGTGCCGCCGCTCAGCTTGTCAGCGAAGAAGAGCACGGCGCCGCCGACGATCAGCACGAACAGGCCGAGCGCGATACCCAGCAGGCCGGCACTGAGCACCTTTTCGAGGTTCAGGCCGAAGCCAAGGGCCAGGGCGAAGAACGGAATAAGAACGGGGGCCGCAGACGAAAGGAACTTACGCATGGCCGGGTCGAGGGTGCCCAGCAGAACTCCAAGGAGCAGGGGGATGATGGCGCCTACCAGCGCCTGCCACGGGAAGGCCGACAGGCCGGCCACGCCCAAGGTGAGCATCGTCAGGAAGGGGCCGGATTCGAGCGTCATGACGGAGTAAGCAGCAACGTCCTTGGGCTTGCCGTACTGGCCCATAAGCGCCATGTACATTCCGCCGTTGGTGTCATTAAGAGCCGCCAGGATTGCCAGGACCGACAGGCCTGTCAGCAGGCCGCCATCGATGGGGAGCTCGCCCAGGAACCTGCCGGCAATAACGCCAATGATGACCGCGAACAAGACCTTGCTGCCGAAGAGGACGCCGCCCTTTTTCAAGATGTAGGGGGTGGCCTTGATATCGATGCTTGCACCCATGCACACGTAGAACACGGCGAGGATGGTGGTGCCCCCGGTGAACAGGGCGCCGGTAAACGAGCCGAAGAATTTGGCGGAGTCCGGTGCGAAGGTGGCCAGCAGAGCGCCGATGAGCAGCGGAATCAACATCATGCCGCCAGGAACTTTTTCCATGGTGGCCTTGATTGGAACAGACATCAATCAACCTCATTGTTGTGGGGGACGGGGGATCGAGCCGCCCGGGCTCCGATCATGATTAAGATCATAGAATGGGTGCGCGTTTAGCGCAAGCTCAATTGCGCGAAACGCGCGAAAAAGAAGTTTTCCGGGCGTTTGGTATCGGGTCTGCCCACGTGGCGGGCTTATCCGGCGGAAGTGACATCGCCCAGGAGCTGGCGCTGCGTCACCCGGAACTTGTCCGGAGCCTTGTTTCGCAGAGCACTTGGACAGTGATGGATCCATATCTCCGCAGCTGGGCGAACTTCATGAAGTGGCTGATCCGCGCCGCCCCCGACGAAAGAGTCTTCCTCGAAGGACTCTTTCTCAGCGTCTACACGCCGAGATCGCACAACGACGGGACAGTAAACCAAATCATTGACGAGGTCCTCGCCTTTCCCTATAAGCAGAGCAGCGAAGACCTGGAAGCTTTCCTAGAGGCCTTCATGGGCCACGACACGACGGAGCGCCTGCCGCAACTGAGTGTCCCGACGCTTGTGCTTGCGGGCGGCATCGATCCCATCACCCGACCCGAGCTCTGCCAGGCCCTACGTGTCAGGCTGGAACGGTACCAGGGGCTCATAGCAAGTCCGTTTAATCGCGTGGGGCGAGAGCCAGGAATCCAGTAATCATGTCCAGTCCAGTTTTGAGTG
>NZ_JBWZCI010000017.1:0-93652 GCF_059383495.1 Pseudarthrobacter sp. RHLT3-21 | reverse complement strand
GGCCGGCGAAATTTTCGAGTCGGATAAGTCGACTACTTCTTAGCCTGCTTCGTACGCCGCGGTTTACTCTCTTCGTTGGCGATGGGGTTCACCGTGGGAACGGGTTTTTTCGCGAAGACCTACGCCCCACTTGGCCTCAGTCTCCTTGGCTGCGCGTTCGATCGCGTAGGTTCGTTCCATTTGGCCGAAGAGCGCGAGCATCACGACTGCCAGCTGCGACATGGGATCCTCCGGATTGGCCGAATCAACCCGAATCGGGTCGGCCAGGTTCCGGACTCCGACGCCGCGGCCTGCCAGGTCGTGAATGAGGTTCAGGGTGTCCCGGACGGTGCGGCCCAACCGATCCAAGGTGTGCACCACGATCACATCCCCCTCGCGGGCCTGGTCCAGGGCTTCATGAAGTCCGGGCCGGTTTGTAGTGGACCCGGACTTCTTGTCCACGTAGATGTGCCGGGCAGGGATGCCCTCGCCGCGCGGTGCGTCGATCTGCCGGTCGAGGTCCTGTTTCGCGGTCGAGACGCGGGCGTACCCAATTTCCATGGGGCCACTGTACCGATACTTATCCTGCACGCTCCGCACGGGACGTCCAAAAGAAGATAGTTGTGGAACGAAATCCCGTGGCGAGTCGCCACTCTTCGAAGGACCAGCCCCGGCCGTTCCACTTCCTAGGAAATGAACCGCCCTTTGAACGTTGTAGGAATTCAACAACGGCCCGGCCCAACAGCCCGTGACTGTCACTTCAGACTGGCGGTTTTTCAATGTTCAATCGGCGGTTCTATCTGATGCCGATGGCGAGGTTCAGCAGGCACTCCGCGGATTCCCGAATCGTGTCATGGTGAGGTGCCGAGGCCATTTGTGGGTGCGGCCAATGCGAAGGCGCGGGGCCCCTCCGTATAGTCCCCGGACGGCGAGGAGATCGGCATCGGACGTTTCCCGCCAGTGTGGCCGGACCTCCAGAGCCTCCTACCTGCCGCTGTCGGGAAGAATCAGGCCGGGACTTGGTGGACGATGTCGGGAGCAGACAGCCCCTCCAGCCATGCCACAGCCGCCGGACGCGACGTGAAAAACTCCTGGAGATTGTGCTGGCCGCGCCGCATCCAAGCGGCAACGACCCGGTCAAGATTCGTTGTCCCCACTATGGCGACGGAGGAAACGAAGCGGGTGTCCCGGTAGTCGTTGCAGGCTTCGACAGTCAGGTTGACGCCGATGATTTCGATCAGCAATGGCAGCTTCCGGCCAGCACTAAGAAGCTCCACGGCAAGCACAGATTCCGTGGCGTCTTCGGCCTGAAGAACGGAACCGGGCACCCAGATCAGATGAAGGGTCCCGCCGACATATAGGCTCAGCGTCCCTTTTCCACCTGCAAGCACGATCTCCGCCACGAATTCCCCTCTGCTACAGAGTAGCCGGGGAACGTGTGCCCCGGTAGGTGTCGGGCATGGCGGAGACCAAGAGCAGTGCAAGGCCGTGGGATCAACAGGCGATGAACAGCGGTATTGCTGATGCCGGCCCTCTCCTACGGCAACTGCTAGTGATCTTCCGCGACGACACGAGGTGAAGATTCGAGGATGACCGAAGCGGGCCTTCTGGAAGCCCAATGGGAGAACCCGGACATTGCCGAAAGCCAAGGCCGGCCTCGCCGCAGGCTGTACGGCATTACCAACAACGGCAGAAGCGCGTTGGCGATGGCTTCCCGGACTGCCTCAGTGGAGATCGTGGCTCTTCATGCTTTCAAGCCGGTGTGCGCATGACAGGGCAGGGAGACCACTCATCCTGCTGGAGCGCCAGGGCTGTCATGCGGTTGGGTAGTCATCTATACCAGCTCAGTCCGGACTGAAGCCACAGTCCGCGCGTTGTGCGACGAGGATAAGCCTTGAAGGTGCATATGCGATAATATTCGCATGGATGCAGATAAAGCCTGTGGGCGGAATGGTGACAGCGGATATGTCGAGCTGGCGGTGGAGATTTTTGCGATGCTCGCGGACGCGACGCGGGTGCGATTGATTTTGGCGCTGCGCGACGGCGAAATGTCGGTCAATGACCTCGCAGAGGCGGTGGGAAAGCCGCAGTCTGCGGTGTCGCAGCATCTAGCGAAGATGCGGTTGGCCCGAATGGTTTCCACGCGGCAGGAGGGCACCAGGGTATTTTACCGGCTCGAGAACGAACATGCCCGTCAGTTGGTCACCGATGCAATCTTCCAGGCGGAGCATTCTCTGGGCGGCACGCCGCGCCACCACCACTCGACAGCGGAGACCAGAAACCCATGAAACAGGCCGACAGCCACACCCATGACCACGACACCGCCGGGCATGACCACAGCGCCGACGAGGATAATCACCGGGCCGGGCACGGGCATGACCACGACCACGACCACGACCATGGACATGATCATGAGCACAACCATGAGCACCCCGGAGGGCTGACGGGCTTCCTCTACGGTCTATTCGTTCCTCACAGCCATGATGCCGCCGACTCGGTGGATGAGGCGATGGAGTCGTCGGTCAAGGGAATCAGGGCGCTAAAGATCTCCCTCGTCGTCTTGGCGGTCACCTCTTTGCTGCAGCTGGTCGTTTTCCTGTTCAGCGGCTCGGTGGCCCTGCTGGCGGACACGATCCATAACTTCTCCGATGCCCTGACTGCCGTTCCGTTGTGGGTGGCGTTCGTCCTGAGCCGCCGGGCGGCAACACGGACCTATACGTATGGTTTCGGCCGGGTCGAGGATCTGGCCGGACTGTTCATTGTCGCCATGGTGGCGCTTTCCGCGGTGGTGGCTGGTGTGGAATCGGTCATCCGCCTGTTCCAGCCACAGCCGCTGAATAACCTCGGTTGGGTTCTAGCGGCCGGCCTGATCGGTTTCGCCGGCAACGAGATCGTGGCGATCTACCGGATCCGGGTGGGCAAAGAGATCGGGTCCGCAGCACTGGTGGCGGACGGAGTTCACGCCAGGACCGACGGGTTCACGTCCCTGGCCGTCGTCGCGGGCGTCATCGGCGTCTGGCTTGGTTTCCCGCTGGCGGACCCTATTATCGGCATCCTGATCTCGGTCACCATTTTCGTCCTGCTGTGGGGGACTGCCCGGGACATCGGCCGCCGGCTCCTCGACGGCGTGGACCCGGACCTGCTGGAACGCACAGAAGCCGCCATCGCACCGGTAGCCCCTGCTGCCTCCACCGTCCGGTTGCGGTGGAGCGGCCACCGCCTCAACGTTGAAGTCACCGCCCCCATGGATCCTGCCCGGACCGTTGCAGAGCTCGCAGCCCTTAACAGGGCCGTTGAGGACGCCGTCCGCGCAAGCATCCGCAACGTCGGAACGGTCCTCACCATTGCCCGCTAACCCTCGACAACCCAAACCCGTGGATTACGCAGCCCTTGCAGAAGCTGGGACGGCGGGCCCACAACCTGGCTTGACCATGGCCGACATACCCGGACACGGCCATTTTTTCCTCACAGCCCCGGCCATGGAAATGGTGGCAGTGTTCGGAGGGACGTTGCATTGCTATCAGGGCGACGGCGGATGCCGGAAGCAGGGCCTATATTTCTCGCGGACCCCGCCGCGCAAACCGCTCTGGTGTGAGCTCAGCCACCGACCCACGAAACCCCCGGGAAACGACAACCGGGGAGCAGGAACATCACTGGCGATAAGTGTCAGCCATGATCTCGCACCGAAACTGGACCGCGCAGTCCTGGACTTTGGGACGTACACCAAGATGCAGCGCTTCGTGTGGCTGTCTCTGCCCGTGGCTAAAGGACCTCAATGCAGCTGCCTCCGCTCAACAGGAACCCCTGCCGGCAAACGCTCACCCTGCCTCGACGACGAAGGCGTTGGCCTGACGGATCTCTAACACCGGCCAGGTCCCTGGCAGCGCAAGGTCCCACACGAAGCCCAAAAACCAGAAGTCGTGCAGACGACTTCTGACACTTCGTGCAGGCGACTTCTGAAACTGACAGGCATCGTCATTTACTCCGCAGAGCACATCGAAACTGTTGCGAAGTTCTACCGCGACTACATGGACTCGGCTCCGGAGAACGATGGCGCCATCGGCGCGCACGCCGAATTCGGCGCAACGGTCACCAGCGTCAACACTTCCGTCCACGTCTACCCGATAGATGGCGCCGTCGCCCGCGTCGGGGCGGACGAGACTGCCTTCGCGAACCGGGGGATGAAGTTCTCGCCAGTCATCGCCGCACAATGGACGGATCCGGCCGACAACCAGGCCAACATCCGCTGGGTCAAGGACTACGCAGCGGCCTTGGCTCCGCACTCAGCGCCCGGCGGCTACATCAACTTCATGGACGGGGACGACCAATCCAGGATCTCGGAAAATTACGGCGGGAACTACGCGCGGCTAGCCTCGATCAAGGCCAAGTATGATCCGCAGAACCTTTTCCACGTGAACCAAAACATCAAGCCACAGTGACCGACGCAAAGGCACCGTGACCGGTCCCCAGCTTGGGCTCTCACGAAAATCAAGGTGGCCGGCGGATGGTGCGCGGGGGCGTAGGCGGGTACCTATCGGCCCACCCTTGGAACGGGGTCAGCCAGCTTGTGATGCGGGAATAGCTCTCCTAAAGCGGAACCCTGCCCCCATTGAGTGCCTCGGCGTCCGCCAGCGGCGCAGGGCAGGGGATGGTCGCTGCAGCCGGGCGAGGGCGGCGTCGGCTTCGCTGCTTGGTTCTGCCGTGTAGGTGAGGACGCGGTGGCCGGAGTCATCAGGCATGGTCAGGACCTCGAATCCGAGCTCCAGGGAACCGAGCTGGGGGTGGTTGAGTGTTTTGTGTCCTGACATGCAGTTTTCGACCGGGTGTTCTGCCCACATGGTAGCGAACTCGGGGCTTTTGAGGGTCAGTTCCCCGACGAGTGCGGCGAGTTCGGTGTCATCGGAGAACCGTCCGGAGAGCAGCCGCAGGGAAGCAACGGCGCGGCCGGCCTCGGAGCGCCAGTGCGGGTACAGGGCGCGAGTGTCCTCGTCCAGGAAGAGCATCCGGGTCATGTTCGGCCGCTGCGACGGTGTGTCCGGGGCGTCGAAATCCAGGTGGGAAGCGATCAGCCGGTGTCCGGCCTGGTTCCAGGCGAGGACTTCGGTACGTTTGCCCAGCACCACAGACGGAACACTGCCCATCGAATCAACCAAGCGCTTCGTCCCCGGCCGCACATGGTCGGGCCGGTTCCGGGAGGCTTTCGGGTTGCGGCGTTTGATGCCGGAGAGGTCGGAGAGGTGTTTCCTTTCGACCTCGGTCAGGGCAAGTGCCTGGGCGAGGGAGTCGATAACGGCGTCGGAGGCGTTGATGTGCTGGCCTTGTTCCAGTCTGGCGTAGTAGGTCACGCTCATACCGGCCAGCATGGCCACTTCCTCACGCCGCAGCCCCGGCACCCGGCGGGTCCCATAGTCCATCAAACCGACATCGGCAGGAGCCAGGGCAGCCCGTCGTTTGCGGAGGAAGTCGCCCATTGCGGCTGGTTGGTTCATACCTGTGAGTATTCACGAACATTCCCGAACGTGGGTAGCACTGCCAGTGCTACCCACAACACGGCGTGGCTGTTCCTGCCCGGCGTCGGCAGGGTGGAGAGCAAACCCGCCCACGCACTCAGTGATTGGATACCTCCGCGATGACAGCGCACCACACCGCACCCCTCCCCCAGCTCGCAGCACCACCAGCGGCGCCCACACCGCCAACTGAACAAGGTCCTGCCCGGATGACCGGGCGGCAGCGGCTGATCATGGTCCTGCTGCTGACCGCCAGCTTCACCCTCGCGGTGGACTTCTCCATCCTGAACGTCGCGCTGCCCCGGATCGGGGCCGACGTCGGATTCTCCCTGGAACACCTGCAATGGATCGCCACATCCTTCGCGCTGTGCGCCGCCGGATTCACGCTGTTCTTCGGCCGCGTCGCTGACCTGTTCGGCCGCAAACGCCTCTTCATCAGCGGAATGGCGCTGCTAGGGATCGGCTCGCTCGTCGGCGGCCTCGCCACCGACCCCGGCCTGCTGCTTGTCGCCCGCGTCGCCCAAGGTCTGGCCACCGCGGCCGTCACCCCGGCCGCCCTGTCGCTGCTCACGACGTCCTTCCCGGAAGGACCCCTGCGGGACAAGGCACTGGGCCTGAACGGGTCCCTCATGGCCGCCGGGTTCACCGCCGGCGCGATCCTCGGCGGGCTTTTGACCGACCTGCTGTCATGGCGATGGGCGTTCTTCATCAACATCCCCATCGCCATCTTCGTTCTCGTCCTCGCCCCGAAACTCCTGACCGAATCCGCCCGCAGAAATAGAACGAAGCTCGATGTGCCGGGTGCGGTCACCGTCACCCTCGCCCTGGTGCTGCTCGTCTTCGGCCTGACCACCGCTGGCGAAAAGGGCTGGAACGAACCGCTGGCCTGGGTACCACTGGCAGCCGGCGTGATCCTGTTCGTCGTGTTCTTCTTCATCGAGAAGAACACGGCTCACGCTCTCGTCCCTGTGACTATCCTGCGGCGGAACAACATCGCCTGGGGCAATATTGCCGGGATTCTGGCATTCGCGACCGAAACATCCCTGGTGTTCGTTTTGACCCTCTACCTCCAGCAGGTCCTCGGCTACACACCGCTCGGGGCCGGACTGGCCTTCGCCGTGCTCGGCATCGGGACCGTCGTCGGCGGGATCAGCGCCCCAAAACTCATCGGCAAACTTGGCAACAAGAACACCATCATCGCTGGCCTCACCGTCCAGTCCGCCGCCACCGGATCCCTGCTCTTCATCAACACCAGCCAGACCTCACTGATCATCGTGCTGATCGCCACGTTCATCGGCGGAGTCGCGAACCTCGCCGCAATCGTCGGGTTCATGGTCACCGCCACCACAGGGCTCCCGGACACCGAACAGGGCCTCGCCACCGGTCTGGCCACCATGAGCCAGCAAATCGGCATCACCATGGGCATCCCCGTCATGAGCACCATCATCGCCGCGTCCCTGCTCCAGCACGGCAGCGGCGGCGCCCCGGAACAGGTACTGCACGCGGTAATGCCGGCCATCGGAATCAATGCCGCCCTCTGCCTGGCTGCGGCACCACTGATAGCACTGTTCCTTCGCCGGCCCGCCTCCGTCGCAGCCCAACCCTCCCCCGCCAAAGCTCACGCGCCTTTCCAGCCGGGCGTCAGGTGATGCGGCTGGGGCACTAATCAGCTCGCTCGTTTGCTGCGCCGCCACCTCAGTGCACCAGCAATGCTGCAGTCGTAGCATGGACGAATTCATCTTGCGATGAGCTCCTTGACTGGCCCTTCGTGCAAGGCCAAGTAAACATCGTCTCGGATCTGATTTGCCTGGGCATCGGTCATCGTCCGTCCGAGAGGACGCAGGACCAGACGTATCAGCGCGTTGGCCTGTCCATCGCAAATGCGGAGCCGTTCCTGCGCTGCTGTGGGAAGCTCTCCATACGGAGTCAGGGCCAAGAGTTCAACTCTTTCCAGGTCTTCGGCTTGTTCGCCTAATGCTGTTCGTACCCCGTCTCCGAGCAACTCGGCATCCATATCCGCGGCAACGACAATGGAAAGGTCCCTGCGGACCTGTGAGCGTTGATCAATCAGAGCTTGAATCGGCCGGGATATGGGATGTCAGCTGCCTGGACAACTTGGTGGTCGAGAGTTTATTCGGGCGCCTGAAAGAGGAATTCATCCGTAGGCGCCACTTTCCAGACAGCGTCAGGGCTTTCCGCATGGAACTGGACGGGTATCAGGCCTTGCACAATCACCCGCCGGGTCAAGGACAGACTGGACGGGATGAGACCGGTCGAGGATCGGAACAAGCTCTCTTTGCAGCCCGACCCACTTCTCATGAGTTATGCCCGGCAGCCCCGCTACTATTGATCGTTGTTTAACGATATTATCGGCGTGTGACGATTCAAGAGTGCAAGCCCGACGTTTCCCCTGCTGTCGCATTGTTCCGTTCCCTGGCGGACCCTGCCCGGTTGGCGATTATCCAGCAGCTTGCCCAGGGCGAGCAGCGCGTCAGTGATCTGGTGGAACACCTCGCGCTGGCGCAGTCCACGGTTTCTGCCCATGTGGCGTGCCTGCGGGACTGCGGCTTGGTGGAGGGTCGTCCGGAAGGACGCCAGACCTTCTACGCGCTGAGCCGGCCGGAGCTGATCGATACCCTGGCCTCGGCAGAGAAACTGCTGGCCGCCACCGGATACAAGGTCGCGCTCTGCTCCAACTACGGCACTCCGGAAGCAGGAGGGAAGTAAGTGGACACGGCAGCAACCCTTACCGCCGAAGATACCGAACAGCTCACACGCAAAGGACTGTGCCTGGCCCAGTTCACAGTCGGCTACAACGTCGTTGAAGGCATCATCGCGGTCACTGCCGGCGCGCTGGCAGGCCTGGTATCCGTGGTCGGTTTCGGCATCGACTCGGGCATTGAATCCGTCGCCGCGGTCCTGGTGGGGATCCGGCTCGCGGCCCGCCTCCGTCACGGCCATGCTGACGAACGCAAGGAACGCCTGGCCCTGAGGCTGGTAGCCGTCAGCTTCTTCATCCTGGCCGCCTACGTCGTCTTCGAAGGCATCCGGTCTCTGGCGGGTGGGGAGGCCCCGGAAAGTTCACCCCTGGGCATCGGGATCTTGGTGGTGTCTCTGATCGTGATGCCGTTCCTTGCCGTAATGAAAAGGCGCGTCGGGACCAGGTTAAACGACAAGCTGATCCTTGCCGACGCGGCCGAAACGAAAATCTGCGTGCTCCTGAGCATCTCCACCCTGCTCGGTGTTGGAATCTTTATGCTCACCGGCGCCGCCTGGCTCGATCCCGTGGCCGGGTTCATCATCTCGACCTTCGCCATCCACGAAGGCAAAGAAGCCTGGGAGGGCGAACTCGTCGAAGACGACGATGACGATGACGATGACTGAACAAGGCTTCCCGCGGAGTTCACAGAGGGAGGAGGTGATCTCACATGGATGATTGCTGCCAGGACGGTAATTGCTCGCCGGAGGAATGCGGCAACGCGTGCTGCTGACGCCGCCCGGTTACGATAGCTGCGCTGAGGGCCCCGCTGAATTGGCGGGGCCCTCCTTTCGTACATCAAGCTGCTGGCAGGGTTGAGGCAGTTCTGCCAGGACAAAAGCTTCACGAATGTGTCAGCACCAAATCCGGGCGCCATGTCTAAAGGCATTTAAGCTGATAATTTTCTAGGCATGGGAAGCACTGCTTTGCCGCTGTTACCACCAAAGCCGGCACGACAACAGTCGTTGGCCCTGGTCTTCCTCGCCGGTGCCATCATCGGCGTCCTGGGCGGCATGATCGGCCTGGGCGGTGCCGAATTCCGGCTGCCCCTGCTCATTGGGGTCTTCGGCTTCGCCGCATTGCAGGCTGTGATCATGAACAAGGCTATGAGCCTGATCGTGGTCATCACGGCCCTGCCGGCCCGCCTCGTCGGCGTTCCCCTCGGCGAGCTCTCGCCCTACTGGTTCATCGTCCTGAACCTCCTGGCCGGAAGTCTTTTCGGTGCCTGGATCGGGGCGCACTGGGCCACCCGGCTCAAGACCAAAACGCTCTACCGCGTGATCGCGGTGTTGCTCGTGCTGATCGCGGCTCTGCTCTTCGCCACCCACTTCTTCGCGATAGACCCGCTCAACATTGCCCCGGCCCCCAGGACCGTGCTGGGCATCGCGGCCGGGATCATCATCGGCATCGTGGCGGCTCTGATGGGCGTCGCCGGCGGGGAGTTGCTCATCCCCACGATCGTCCTGCTCTATGGCACCGACATCAAGATCGCAGGAAGCCTGTCCCTGGCCGTTTCACTTCCCACGATGCTCGTAGCGTTCGCCCGCTTCAGCAGAGACAAAAGCTTCTCCGTCCTGGGGCAGAACAAGCCCTTCCTCGTTGCGATGACCCTGGGTTCGATCAGCGGGACAGTGGTCGGCGGTCTCCTGCTGGGAATTGTTCCCAGCCTGGTCCTCATTCCCCTCCTCGTCCTGCTCCTGCTGCTGTCCTCGATCAAAGTCTGGAACCACGGCTAGCAACATTTCCGCAGGCTGTCTCAAACGGGACTGAATCCCACCCGGACCACGAATGAGGATGCTCCGTCCTGCACCGGCCAGGACCCCCCTCTTCCAAGCCCTCGGGTAAATCCTTGATTTTGCTGCGACTCCAACTTGCGGGGTTCACTTCAGAACAAGGTCTTGGATTAGGCGCCGTATGCAGCCCGATGGGGCCTGACGGCGATGAATATGGCCAGGGCGGCGGCCTGGATGATGGTCAGGGTGACGGCGAGGGCGAAGACAGACTGCTCGTAGAGGACCCCGATGAGTACGCTTCCGGCCAGCCAGGCAATGCCGTAGCAGGCGGCGAAGATGCCGTAGGCGCTGCCTCGCCTTCCTGCCGGGGCCAGCTCGGCGACGGCGGCCCGCATGGTGCTTTCCTGAACGCCCATTGCGGCTCCCCAGAGCAGCACCCCCGTGACTGCCAGCGGCGTGCTGTTGCTGAAACCGAGCCACGGGACGGCCGCGGCGAGTACCGGAAGAGCAAGGAGTACCTTCAACCCGATCCGGTCATAGAGCCAGCCGGACGCCAGGGCCGCGACAGCATCCACTGCCATAGCCACTGCGTATAGGACGGGCACCAGCACGGGCGTTAGGAGCCCGGTGGCGACAAGGTGGAATGAAAGCAGGCCGAAGGTTGCGTAGCCGAACATCGTCAGGCTGCTGAATGCTGCGTACGTCCAGAATTGCCGTGGCATCGCGGACATCGTCGGGGGAGCCGCCGTTGCCGGGGCCAGCTCGGCTGATTCTGATGTTGTGGCGGGCTCGTCATGCGGCAGGGACACCTCATAGACGGAGGGGTCAGGGACTCGCTTCCGGAGCCAAAAGAGGAGGAGCATGGCTGCAAGCCCGGGAACAGCGAGCAAAAGGAACCCCGGGCCGTAGCTGCCGGAAAGTGACAGGGCCACGCCGATCAGAAGCGGGCCGAGGAAGGCGCCGACCTGGTCCAGTGCCTCGTGGAACGCAAACGCTTTTCCGCGGCCCAGCCCGGTGCCGGCCTCGGCGAGCATGGTGTCCTTGGCCGGACTCCGCACGGCCTTGCCCAGGCGCTCCGCCAGGACGAGCAAACACGCAACCCACAAGGCACTGGTCATCCCGAGAAGCGGCACCGACAGTGCGGTGAGGCCGTAGCCCGTAATCGCCAGTGCCCACCGCAGCCGGGGACGGTCCGCCAGGCGTCCGAAGACCAGGCGCAGAACGAGGGCGACCGCCTCACCCGCGCCCGTGATGACACTGATCAGGAGGGCGGAAGCGCCAAGTGCGCCCAGGAACGGTCCGGTGACGCTTCTGGCCCCTTCGTAAACCATGTCCATCAGGGCGCTGATAATGCCGAAGACAAGGATGAACCGGAATGCAGTCAGCGGTGGTCCCGCCATACTCCGGCTGGCGATTTTGTCGGTGGTGCTCTTCATGCTCGAAAGCCTTGTCTTCTCTGGTCGGGGGTCACTCATGACGGTGTTTTCTTGGCGTCCGATGAGCTGACTCCGGCGAGGCGTTCGATGATCAGCAGGCCGGCCGGGGTGCCGGGCCAGTGCCGGCGCAGGGGTTCAGGCCCCGCGGAGCGGATCACCGAACGCAGAACCACCGCGACGATGATCACGTCGTCGGCGTAGCCGATCACGGGAAGGAAGTCCGGGACGAGATCCAGCGGTGAGAGCAGGTAGCCCAGCAGTAGTATCAGCTTGACCCGCACTCCGGGCGAAACGGTTTTGTCGGTTGCGAGTCTCCGGATCAGCCGCAGCAGATCCGGCAGTAGACGCAAAGCATCCTTCATCCCGATCGTTTTCGGGTGGCGACGGGCATAAACCCACAGGCCCAGCAGCAGAACCAGGTACACGGCCACCACGCCGGCCAGGATTTCCAACAGCAGTTGCCACCAGTCCACCGTCCTACTCTCCGTTTCCTGGACGCAACTGACCGGTAGGGGCGTGCAGCGCGGAATAAACCCGCTCCGAGTAAGCGTCAAAGAGGGCCGCACACCGGCGCAGAAGCTCCGCAGCCGCATCGGTTTCGGGGAGTTCAAGAACGTCGCGGCTCTTCAGGTCTCGGAACCACCGGCGCAGCCGCTCCATGCTTTGCTCTTCCTCCTCCAGTTCGGCGAGGGTGAATTTCCCGTTCCGCGTCTCCTTGGCTAGTTCCTCCTCGAAGGCCATGCAGTCCCCGGTAAACTCCTGCCACTCGTCCAGGCGCTGGGCGCGGAAAGCAGAACGCAGCGGATCGGCTGCGGGGTCTTCAGCTTCAGGCGTGGGCAGCACCAGAACCTCCCCTAAACCACGGGCCGCCAGCTCCACGACCTTCTTAACAGCCGACGAAAAATACGGCGTTTCAGGCACTGTCCACACTCCAGAGGAGACCGGCGCAGCACCGAACCTGCGCAATTCCCGCCACACAGCAACCCTGGTCCGGGACGACCCGCCGGGCGGCAAACGCACAATCAAGAGCAACCAGTTCATGGGATAACCGTATCCGTAACGCCACTGAATGTAACACTTGTTACGGGCAAGCCTGCACTCAAGGCGAATGTTGTTGATTATGTGGTTCGTTGAAGCGTATGGGCCAGGCGGTAGGAATCAGTGCCAGTTTCGATGATGGCGCCGTTGAACGTGAGCCTGTCCACGATCGCGGCGCTCATTAGGTCCGGGATGTCGCTTAGGTGGGTACGTTCGGGCCGTCCTGGTGGGCTCCGATCAGACTGACATATTCACTCGATCGTGCTCAGGCTCCAGACTGTGGTCTCACGGGAGACGAAACCTGGGGACCTCGCGGTGGTCACCGTGGGGGCGCTAAACGCAGGAACGACGTCGAACATCATCCCGGACCGCGCCACCCTCCTGCTGAACATCCGCACGTACGACAACCAGGTCCGTGCCGGGGTGCTTGCCTCGATCTAACGCACGTCAGGGGCGAGTGTGTCACCGCCGACTCGCCGCAGGAACCTGAGTTCGAGTAGTACGACCAGTTCCCGCTCACCAGCAGCGACGCCGCCGTAACCGCCCAGGTGACCGCCGCCTTCACGGCCCACTTCGGGGCAGACGCCGTCCAGAAGGCCCAGCCGCAGACCGCCTCCGAGGACTTCAGCCGCATCCCGGACGCGTTCGGCATCCCCTACACGTTCTGGCTGATCGGCGGCGTGGACCCGGAAACGTACCGGGCCGCCGTCGCCAACGGGACGGGAGCCCAAGACATCCCGGCGAACGACTCCCCCTTCTTCGCGCCCGTCCTGAATCCGACGCTGGAAGTCGGCGTCCGGGCGCATGTGGTGGCCGCACTGTCCTACCTTGGCGGCTCCGTATACAGATCGACCGACTAAGTTCCCACGTGTTCGCGGTTCTGCGGTTCGACGGACTCTCCCTGCCCCGCCGAAGCGGAGCACTCGTCACAACGACCGACAAACTGGTGCGGGCAATTCATAAGTTCCAAGTCGTCCCCGGAAGTCACTCTGATTCGCATGGGATCCTGCGTTTTCTGTCCACGCCGCCATCGACGGGGCTTTAGTCGTTTCAATAATGGCGCCGGCGGCGACCTTTGTGGGCACCAACCCTAAATCCCGCCGACACAATAAGTAAACCGAATGTGCCGGTGCCGTGCACGAGTAGCCGGTACTCAGTTTTTTATCCACCACTACGGGCTAAGACATGGCGGGGGAGGTGGCTCAGCACGCTGGCGCCCAGGCCGGCCAACTGGAGGACTGTCGATCCAAGGTCCGTCCCCGCGAGGACTGACATTGGAATCAGCGACAGCGGCTAGGAGAAGCCTTCGAGCGCATATCTCGGTGACCAGCTCATTTCCATAGCCCAAGTAAGGTGTCGTGAGCCGTGGTCAGATATCGGCCAGGAGCGAGTTGGGCTTTTCGATGGCGTCCGCGACAAAGCGGAGGAATCCTGCTGCGGTGCCGCCGTCGCACACGCGGTGATCGAAGGTCAGCGTCAGTTCGGTGACCTTCCGGACGGCGAGTTCCCCCTCCACCACCCATGGCTTGTCGATGATGCGTCCCACCCCGAGGATGGCCACCTCGGGGTGGTTGATAATGGCTGCGGAACCGTCCACCCCGAAGACGCCGTAGTTGTTCAGCGTGAAGGTGCCGCTGCCCAGTTGCTCCGGCGTCGCCTTGCCCTCGCGTACGACGGCGGTGAGCCGGCGGATCTCCGCGTCCAGTTCGCGGGCACTGAGTTTGTCCGCGTTACGTATCGAGGGGACCATCAGTCCGCGGTCCGTCTGGGCCGCGAAGCCCAGGTTAATGCCGGCGAAGCCAACGATCTCCTGCGAGCCGTCGCCGGTGGTTTCGATGCGGGTGTTCAGGTCCGGGAATCTTTTTAACCCAGCAGTGACAAAACGCGCGATGAACGCAAGGAGCCCCGGCGTAGTGTGCGGATCAGACTTCTTAAGGCCTGCCCGGAGTTCCACCAGCGCCGTGGCATCCACGTCCACCCAGACCGTGGCCTCCGGGATCTCCGCACGGCTGCGGGACATGTTGGCGGCCACGGCTTTCCGGACACCCCTGACAGGTGTCCGCGAGGAAATGCCCAGCCCTGTGCGACTGTCGGTGGTTGAGCCTGGGGCCACGACCGCAGGGTTCCCTGACCGAGCTTGCGAGGTGAGGGGGCGGGTGGGGAGGATCACGGCCTCGACGTCCTTACGCATGATCAGGCCGCTGTTACCCGAGCCGCTAATTTCGCCGAGATCAACGCCGTGCTCCCTGGCCATGCGCCGGACGAGCGGTGAAATGACGGCTCCCAGCTTCCCGGGGACCCTCGTGCGGAGAAGCAGCAGGTCATCGGCCGCCTTCTGGGCATCAGGCTCAACCATCGGATCGTTGGTTGAGTTCGTCGAAACCGCTGTCCGGGGAGCCCTGGTTCGCCGGGCAGCGCCGCTGCCGCCAGGCGTCCCGTAACCGATCAGCACATTTCCGGACCCGGCCTTCTCTTCTTCGCGGTAAGTATCCGCTGCGCCGGTTTCGGCAGGATTGGTCTCGGCAGGCTCAACCACCGAGGCCTCGGTCTCGACAGGCCCGACCACCGGCACCGGCGCACCAATCGGCGCCACGGAAATCAGCGGCTTGCCCACGTCGAGGGTCTGGCCGGGCTCGCCGTGGAGCACCGTCACGGTGCCGGCATACGGCGACGGGACTTCCACCATGGACTTGGCCGTCTCCACCTCGGCGATGGGCTGGTCCACACGGATCACATCACCCACGGACACGAGCCAGTTGACCAGCTCGGCTTCGGTCAGGCCTTCGCCGAGGTCCGGGAGCAGGAATACTTTCGTTTCACTCATGGTCAGTTCTCCCACTGGAGGTCGTCAACGGCGTCGAGGATACGGTCCACGCCGGGCAGGTAGTAGTGCTCGAGCTTCGGTGCAGGGTATGGGACATCAAATCCCGTCACGCGGCGGATGGGAGCTGCGAGGTAGTGGAAGCAGCGTTCCTGGACCCGCGCCACGATCTCGGAGGACACGGACGCGAAGCCGTGCGCTTCGGCGATCACCACGGCCCGGCCGGTCTTCCGGACGGACGCGCACACGGTCTCATCGTCAAAGGGAACGATCGAGCGGACGTCGATGACTTCCAGCGAGCGCCCCTCCTCCGCAGCGGCAGCGGCCGCAGCCAACGCGGTGGGCACGGACGGTCCGTAGGCAATGAGCGTTGCGTCAGTCCCGGCACGGGCGACGGCGGCCCGGCCTTCCGAGGACCTGCCCGCCTCGACGTTAAGTGTGTGCTGCGCCCGGAGATCCTCAAGATCCACCAGGTCCTTTGACCAGTAGAGCTTCTTGGGCTCCATAAACATGACGGGGTCATCCGAATCGATGGCCTCCCGCAGCATGCGGTACGAGTCGGCCACGGTGGCGGGGGTGAACACCTTCAGGCCCGCAGTGTGGGCGTAGTACGACTCAGAGGAGTCGCAGTGGTGCTCCACTCCCCCGATGCCGCCGGCATAGGGAACCCGGATCACCATGGGCAGTTTCACGGTCCCCCGGGTGCGGTTGTGCATCTTGGCCACGTGGCTGACGATCTGCTGGAACGCCGGATACGCGAACGCATCGAACTGCATTTCCACCACCGGCCGCATCCCGTTCATGGCCATGCCCACGGCCATACCCACAATGCCGGACTCGGCCAGCGGGGTATCGAAACAGCGCTGCTCCCCGAACGTCTTGGTGAGTCCGTCCGTGATGCGGAAGACCCCGCCCAGAAGACCCACGTCCTCGCCGAAGACCAAGACGGACGGGTCGGCGTGCATCGCATCCGCCAAAGCCGTGTTGAGTGCCTTGGCCATGGTGACGGCCTGCGGTCCGGAAGACTCCGCGGTGGCCGCGGCGGAAGCAGCAGCCCGGGCAGTTGCTGCGCTGACGTTGCCGTTCGCCTCAGACGAGGTGGTGATGGTCGGACTCATTTCTGCGACTCCTCAGACGACGCTTCGCGGGCAAGTTCGTCGGCCAGCATGGCTGACTGTTCCTTCAGCTGTGGTGTTGGCACCGAGAACACGTGCCGGAAGAGTTCCTGGGGGTCCACCGGGACGTCCTCGCCCAGGCCGTCCCGCAACTGGGTGGCAACTGCTTCCGCCTTTTCCGCGATCCGCGCGGCGCCGTCGTCGTCCAGTAATCCGCGCCCGGTGAGGTACGTTTTCATCCGGCTGATCGGATCCTTGGCGAGCCACTCGGCAACCTCGCTGTCCTGGCGGTAGCGGGTGGCATCGTCGGCGTTGGTGTGTGCCTGCATCCGGTACGTGTGTGCCTCGACGAGGAGCGGCCCGGAACCTTCCCGTGCGAGCTTCACTGCCCGGTCCAGCACGGCGAGGAGGGCCACCACGTCGTTGCCGTCCACGCGTTCGCCGGCCATGCCGTAGCCCACTGCTTTGTGGGCGAGCGACGGCGCCACGGACTGGTGCGCCAGCGGAACCGAGATGGCGTACTTGTTGTTCTGGACGAAGAAGACAACGGGCAGGTGGAAGACAGCGGCGAAGTTCAAGGCCTCGTGGAAGTCACCTTCGCTGGTGGCGCCGTCCCCGCACATTGCCAGGACAACGGTGTCTTCCCCGCGGAGCTTTGCCGCGTGGGCCACACCCACTCCATGCAGCAGCTGGGTGGTGAGCGGCGTGCACTGGATGCCCACCTTGTGCCTGGCCGGATCGTAGCCGCTGTGCCAGTCGCCCCGGAAGATGGTCATGGTCTCCACGGGATCAACTCCCCGTGCCATGACCGCCACGGCGTCCCGGTACGTGGGGAACAGCCAGTCGCCCTCGGAGAGGCACAGTGCGGCCGCCACCTGGCAGGCTTCCTGGCCGTGGCTGGACGGGTACACCGCCATGCGGCCCTGCCGGACCAGGGCTGAGTTCTGGTCGTTGACGCGGCGTCCGACGACGAGCTGCTCGTAGGCCGCCATCAGTTCCTCATCGCCGGGCAACGGGTACTCGTGGCCGGGTTCGGTGCCCTGCTCGCTTTCTGCTTTGAGCCGTCCGTCCGGGTCCACCATCTGGATCTGGTGACGGGCGGGCAGCATGTAGTCCTCCACCGTGATGCCGAACTTCCGCACCGCTTCCGATACGGCATCTTCAGCCGGCAAACGCTGGGCCTGGTCCTGCGCAGAGTGGTCCGCGGAGATCGTCATTGGTCCGTCCTTCTGTAGCCACTAGTCACTCCCAGTATCGTCCTGATGGAACTTTCGTATCCAGTAGTTCGTCGGATCGTGGAAGGTTCCGCCTGATGGACCTAGTCTGGAAGACGAATTGGAATGTGAGCTGGATAACGAGCGGGAGCGGTAGACGAATTGGTGAGCCAGGTTCTTTAGAATCGCCCCAGGATGAAAAACACCCCCGACGTCGGGGCGACATTTTTCATCCGTCTTGCTAGTCGGAGCCCATACGGATTACGGCATCCGCGGGATCCAGTTCATCCACGCTGAACGTTCGCATTAGGGGCAGAATAATTGGGGTTACGTTGAGCTTGTTCGACATGGCGGTGACCGATTCGCGCACGTATGGATGCAGCGCCATGAGTCCAACCTGTTCTATGAATAAAGGTCGGATGGCTGCGGCAACGCTGATGGGGCCCGGGAAATCGAACATGATCCCAGCGTCGACGGTGAAGAGCGCGTCGTCGCTCACGATGTCAACGCGTTGCCTGACCTCGATCTGGGTTTGGTCTGCACTAATCCGGAAATAGACCTGGGCGTCGAAGCTGAGCCTGCCATTTTCTTCGTCTTCATCGTCGGCTTCGTGCCGTTCATCCGCGATGTAGTCGTCCAAGCCCGCGTCCCGCCGCACCGACCGGACCTCGTAGAAGACCAGGCCTGCGAGGCTCGCGTCACCACTGAGCGTTTGAAGGTCGTCGTAAGTGGTCACATCCTCCGGGCCAGTGATGTCCTCAGGCACCCTTAACAAGGCCTTCCTGCAATTGTTCCTTGGTCCAGGGCTCGAGTGTCGCTACAACATTTCGGCGGACGGCACCTCCGGTGTGCACCCTGAAGTCGGTCCACCCATCGGTCTGGTGGTAGCGACTGTTGCGGGTTTTAACCTGAACAATAAGCTCTGCATCCACGGAGCGGGCGTATCGCTGGAGCGTGAACAGCGTCGGATTGCCTCCGAGCCGTTCAAACTCGGAGACCGTCGACTGCGACGTTCCCATAATCTTGGCTAGCTGGCTCTGCTTTATTTTCAGGTGCTTCCGACGCTTCACCAGCTGAAGAATGGTTTCCGTCAGCGTGCGGGCGTCCTTCTTCGCGTGGACTACCTGAGGAGCAAGCGGCTAGAATTCCCTTTCCCACAATCATTAGCAATGGCATAGACTGTGGAGGTCGTTAGGAGACATCATCGCTGTCAAGGCCCGCCGCACCGGAATGAAAACCGACCACGGGGCCGGCACCCTCAAGGAATGGATCAACTCTGCCCGTCCCTCTTTTTCTGAAGAGGACCTGGTCTCAGCCCTGGAAGACATGACCCGCAGCACGACGGCAGCCGGCCTGTCCGCACGCGACCGGGACTTCTGGGACAAGAACTCGGGAATCGCAGCCGACGGTGCCGCCGTCGCTATAGCCTCCGCGGCGAACGCCGCCGCCCGGCTCGTTTTTGATGCTTCTGCCCTCACGGCCGCCGAGGTCGCCGAGCGCATGCAGATGTCCGCGTCCACCATCCGGCACTACAAGTCGGGACGGAAGCTCTACTCGTACCTGGTCAACGGCAAGCTAGCCTTCCCGCAATGGCAGTTCAACGATACGGGTGACAAATCGATCCCCTCTCTGGAGGACGTTCTGGGTGCGTTGCCCGACGACCTGCACCCGCAGGCGGTGGCCGGGTTCTTCCTGACGCCCCAACCCGACCTGGTCCTGAACGGTGAATTTGCCTCGGCCAAGTCATGGCTGGAGGCCGGCGGCAGCAAGAAGGTCGTCGTCGACCTTGCCGAGGGACTGGCGGTCGGCTACTGATGCCGGACCAGTACCCGCCGGACGCGGCTACCCTGCGGGCTCTGGGGTATGAAGCAAAGACGATACCGGCTGGCACCGTGCTGTGGCGGATCCACTTCACCGCCTCGGGCCATGTGGTGCCGTGGAACCGTCTGCGCACCTGGGGGCCCGTGCCGGGCTCACGCTGGGAACCTCACCCGCCGCCGCCAGATGATGCCGCGCCGCTGGGTGCCGCCTACCTCGGTGAGGATGTGCTGACGTGCGTGGCGGAGGTATTCCAGCTGACCCGTTTCGTCGACGTCGACCGCGACGACCCTTATGTCACTGCGTTTAGGACGACGCGTGACGTCGTACTGGCTGACCTTACGGGAGACTGGCTGCTGCCGGCCGGCGGTTCGGCGCAGATCGCCTTCGGAGAGAAAGAGCGAACCCGAGCCTGGGCGCGTGCCATCCATGAGACGTGGCCGGACCTTGATGGCGTGTACTCCCTCTCGGCCATAGCCCTGAGCCGCAAGGTGGTGACACTGTGGACCGAGGACGCCATCCCGGCCGCCCCAGAGTTCTCCTCGCCACTGAACGCTCCGGGCATCGTCTCCGATGTGATGGCAGCTGCTGCGAAGATCCGTTACACCAGTAATATCGTCCTCTGAACACTGGGATAGTCTTCTCCCGTTCCGCCGTGCGGACCTAGTCTGGTAGACGAATTGAAATGTGATCTGGACAACGAGCAGGAGCGGTGGACGAATTGGCACGATTTGAGGGAGATTCCGGGGAGGTGCCGCTGGACGACGTCGATCGCCGGATCATCGCCGAGCTCACCCGGGACGGGAGGATGTCCGTGACCCAGGTGGCCGAGAACGTCCACATCTCCCGCGCCCACGCGTACACCCGCATCGCCAGGCTCACCGGCGAGGGTGTGCTGACCAAGTTCACGGCCTTGGTGGACCCCATCAAGGCCGGACTGAAATCCTCCGCCTATGTGACGCTCAAAGTAAGCCAGCACTCGTGGCGTGAACTGCGCGAACAGCTCCGCGCGATCCCGGAGGTCCATCACATCGCCCTCGTGGGAGGCGATTTTGATGTGATCCTGCTGGTGCGCGCCATCGACAACACCGACCTGCGCCGGGTGATTTTCGACCAGCTGCAGGCCATGCCGGGCGTCCAGGACACGCAAACGTTTCTGGTGTTTGAGGATGTTGACACGCGCTAGGAGATGGCGTCCAAGAGGCATCGCCGCGTCCGCAGAAGCGGCTCACTGAAGCAGCGTGGCCCAGGACTCCAGGAACTTCTCAGCAAGATGGGCGTGGCCGGCGGTGTTCGGGTGCGCACCGTCAGAGTCGAATCCCGGGCTGTTGGCAGCCGTGAACCAGCCGGCCTCGTAGGCGTCGATGAACGGAGCACCGGCGGCTGCGGCCCCGGCGCGGACGGCGTTGTTCGCACCTTGCAGCTTCTCCGCGAGCGGCTGGGGCGCCGAGGGCCCAAGAACTATTACCTGGACGCCGGGCCACAACCTGCGGGCCGTCTCGATTGTCCGCGCCGTGGCGGTTTGAATTTCATCAGGGCTGGTGATCAGGGCGTCGTTCTGGCCGCCTTGCAGTATGAGGACGTTGGGGACGAAGCGCGGATCCTTAGCGATTTCCCGCAACCGGACTTCGTACTCACGGGCCTGGTTGTCCTGCGGACCACCGCCCCACGCGAAGCCGGTTCCGCCCACACCGTCGATGTTGGTGGGGTATCCCAGCGAGCCGGCAACAAGGTAAGCCCACCCCTGGCCGGGCCGGTCCGCGCCGTCACCGGCAGTGTACGAATCGCCCAGAATCAGGAGGACTGGCCGGGCGGGAAGCTGGATTTTCAGCTGGTGGGCCGTTGCAGTGGCTGTGGGTGCCGGGGTCGCCGTAGCAGTCGGCGTGGCCACCGGAGAGCTTGCCGTCACAGGGCTTACGGCTTCGCCTGGGCCGCGCGGATTCGTCAGGGCGATTCCTGCTACCCCGAAGGCAACGACGGCCAGCAGAAAAAGTGCACCGTACTTGATCCATTCCTGCTTGGTCATGTTAGGTCCCCCACCGTTTCTCGTCACCCGGCACATCATACCGGCGTCGTCGCGGAGAATCTCAGCACGTTCAGGTAAGAGGTGATCCGTCTCGGCGGTGGCCGGCGTGATGCACGCGTGCGGGCACGATGTGCACGTCAGTATGCTGCTGGGCGCCGCCAACCTGATGGCGGACGTCCGCGGAGAATGGTCCGTGGGAAGGGGGCCGGGAAATGGTAGGCGACGGCCTGGACACCAAAGTGCCCGATCCCGACGGTGGCGCTGGTCTCCTCGATCGTGCTCAGGCTGCAGACCGTCGTTTCGGCGCGAAGGAGCGCCTAGGTCCGTCCGGCCAGCTCCAATTCCCGGGCGGGCTCCGGAACGGGACGGACGACGGCGGGCTCCAACCTTCTGGATGCCCAGCGGCGGATGGGTGTTTCAACAAATCGGAATGACAGGTATGCCATCAGCACTGTCAGGGCTGCCGTCAGCGGTACGCGCACGGCCAGTGATGGAACAAGGGGAATCAGCAGGATAAAGACCGGCAAGTGCCAGAGGTAGATTCCATAGGACAGATCCCGGCCCGGGCGGGAAAGCCAGCGGTGGCCCAGGATCTTTGAGATGAGGCCATCCGGCAGAAGGACAAGCCATCCAATGACCAGCCCGGCCAGAATTGCCAAGGCAGTCGGGCCCACGGTCCAGAAAATATCAAACCAGGCCCCGGGTGCGGTCGGCTCTTTGAACGTGAACACGGCCAGCACGAGGGCGAGCCCCGCGAACGGACCGAACCGGCGCACTCCGGCCTGCAGCGAGACGTGGAGCCGGGAGCCCGGGCTGATGGACGACAACACCAGAGCCACGGCGCACCCCAGCAGCAACTCGTCTGCCCGAGTATCCGGCCCGTTGTACAGCCGGGCCAGCGATGCCCCGCCTGATACCAGGAGGAACCGTTCAACCAGGAACGCCGCCGCCAGGGCGGCCGTGATCCAGGCGACCGCGCGGACCTTCCAGAACCGCAGCATGAGCAAAAGGAGCACTGGCCAGACCAGGTAGAACTGCTCCTCAACCGCGAGGGTCCACGTTGGGCTCAGCGCGCCGCCGCCGGTCGAGGAACCGAAGGCTCCGTAGTTGGCCAGGTTCATCACGTAGGCAGCCGCCGGTATGGCATCGGCTTCCTGACCACCCCACCCCGAGGCCGGAAAGATCAGGCCGACCATAACGACGACAGCACAAAGAGCAAGCAGCGCAGGCCAGAGCCGGGCGAGCCGCTTTGCGTAGAAAACTCCAACGCGCAGCCGGCCCGTGGAGCGGTATTCCTTCATGATCAGGAGAGTGATGACAAAGCCACTGAGCATGAAAAAAACGTCCACGCCAATGGATCCACCGGGGGCGAACCCGGTTAATGTGTGGAAGAGAAAAACGCCGATCACCGCGACGGTGCGCAGGCCATCGAGTGCGTGCTGCCGCCCGGACATCAGCCCGGTTTCGGGCGCCGCCGGGCGTTCCATCATGGTCAGGTGTCGCGTACTTGGCCGAAAATTCACTCAGCAAGCGTAGTTATGAGTCCATAAGCCCAGCTGACTGCCGGCTGGGCGCCAGCTGGATGCGGCGGGATCACAGGCCAGCAACGCAGCCCCTCAGCGGCTCAGGGCAGGCACGCCTTTGCGGGTTCCGGTGAGGCCTGGCCGTTGCCCCTGTGGATCACCACCCCCACACAGGTTGCGGCGTCAGGGCTGGCAGCCACCACGGCCCGGGCTTCGCTGGAGCTGGTGCACTCACCGGCCTGCAGCACCGATACCCGCCGCCACATGTAGACATCTCCCTCCGCGGGCGCAGGGTTCTCCCACGGGAACGTCACGCTACCGCTTTCTTTCGTGCCGGCCAGATTGGCCGGCGCGCGAACCACACCGCCCGGCGCAACACCGTCCAGCGGCCCGTCCAGGCTGGGCTTGGCCTGCGTTGTATTAGAGGGAGCGCCCGCGCCGTTGACCACCACCGGCCCGGTCACCGACGCCGCGGCGAGCACTCCCCCGGCAACCGTCTTCAGGTCGGCCGGACGTGCGTATCTTCGACGGCGGCACGCCGGTCGGCTGCGGGGCCTGAGCTGGCGGCCCGAATCACGGTTGACTCGACCGGCTGGGGCAGGCAGCCCGGCCTCTGCCCCTGAAAGTGTGAGAGACAAATGCTCAAAGCGGTTGGTTGAGTATCTAAGTGAAAAATGCAAGTACGTGCCGTATACGAAACGAGTAGCTGACACTGTGGTTTATCGGGGTGCAAGGAAATAGCTTCTAGAGACGAATCATGCCAGTTTCGGAGGCTCTAGAAAATGTCGATTTTTGGGACAGGAATTCCGTGCACATTGCCCACTTGCACGGTGAAAGGATTCGCGCCCAGCCTTCAGCGGGAAGGGCATGGGGTTCCACATCATGCAACAGCGCGTCAGTTAGGCCTGCTAGATTGCGGCAAAAGCCATGACTAAGAAGATTGGTGAGGGGGAAAGATCCTCGCCCCGACCGGCTACTGGCGTAAAGCGCCGAGGTCTCCTTCGGCTTGGGACCCTTTTGACAGCCTTCACAGGTGCCTCTGCCATTTCAACGCTCAGAGACGGTCGCGCAAATGCGGCCCCAGGGGACAAGAATCAGACGAGTTACGTGCCTTCTTCGGAAAAGGGAGCCGCCTCAGGCGTTGCGACACTGGATCTTGACTCTAGGATACCGCCCGCCCAACTTCCTGACTTGTCTACCACGATTGGTCGCATCGCGCAGAACGTTATCAACGTCGCCAACCACGGAGCCGTTGGCGACTGGAACGGTTCTACTGGCACGGATAATCTACCCTCGTTTGATGCAGCAGTAGGTGAAGCGGTCTCGTCCGGACTACCAGCCAAGATCGTCATCGGGCCAGGCGATTTCTGGATGAATGGTCCGTGGGTCATCGACGGCGACAACGTCACCGTCGAGTGTGACGCCAAGACTGTCATTAGGACCACCACGGCAACCGGCAATGTGGGCGCTGCGGTGGCGTTCATCGGACATGGAGTCCTTTCCCCGAACAACGTGTCCACCCCGCAGCGCAACAGCTTCCGATGGACGGGCGGTAGGGTCATCGCCACTGGATCGGGAAGGGCCGACAACGCGCTAGGTGTAGTGAGGGTCAAGAACTGCCACGTCTCCGATGTGACCTTAGATGCCGACCGCAAGGGCCTTTCCGCCCAGTACGGCATTGACAACGTCGTCTGGGAGCGCGTCGTAGTATCCCGCGCAGGTCTCGACGGCATAACCGTGGAGACAGCGTGTCATCGGGTGGAGATCCGGAACTCTCATGTTGTCACCGCCGCTGGTATTGGCGTGAACGTAACCTCGGGCGACGTCGGCCTACGGAACAGCGACGTGGTAATCGAAGGCGTTGTTGTGGACGCCTCTGCGACAGGGTTCAGCCTAGGCCTCACTGACAGGATCACCCTCCGCCGCTGCGTCAGCACCGCTGCCGCAGTGCAGGACTTGAATCTTGCTGAACTGACTGGCCTGAGCGTGGACGCTACCAACCAGTTCACGACGGTAACCGTGGGAACGAATGTCAGCTACAAGAAACCCCGGAAGCAAGCGCTTACGTTGCTCCTGTCTTGGGTGGCGGCAGCCGGAACGTCGGACGCGCCAAGCGCTTACCGGACGGGTGACGGATTCATAGTGCTGGACGGTGCAATGTCAGGCGGGACCGCATCGGCAAACGCCAAAATTGCGACACTCCCCCTCGGTGTTCGTCCGGCGCACCGCGTGCGAATTCTTGCAAACAATGGCGGCGGAAAGCTCGCTGATATCTACATTGATCCCAGCGGGGAGATGTTTCTCGCAGCGGCGGCGAGCAGCACGATCCTGTCCCTTTCGGGGATCACCTTCCCAGCTGCGTGACACGTCTTGGCGGACCCTAGCTCATTGGATCAGCGTGGCCCAGGACTCCAGGACCAGTAAGAAACCGTTAGGCCTTCTGAGCTGCCAGGGCCGTACTGAGCACGGGGCCGGGGCGGTCTACCCAAGCCGACAGGTTCGGCTCCTTTGCTTCGAGGAGCTTGGAGCGGACAACCACGGCATCATTATTGGTGATCGGCTTGGCCACCTCGAACGCGACCCACGCCAGCAGGGCCACCGCCACATTCGAGGTTACAAGGTAGTTGTTCGCTAAGTTGGACACAAGAACAACCGTCAGCACGCCGAGCAGAGGGCTGTGGAGCTTCACGGCACGCACCGTTGTGACGAGCAAACCGAGGCCAATAATTGCCGCACCGACGTACCCAAGTTCCAACAGCAACTGAATGTAGCCGTTGTGAGCGTGGGCACTGAAGCCGAGGTACAGTGCCAACTCAGGGCTGCCTCCGATACCATAACCAAAAGCTGGCTGGTCGGCAGCGAGGTCAAGGGCAATCTGCCAAATCGCTGAGCGCCCGCTGAGGGTCGGCGACCGGCCAAGAAGACCCAGGACATATGTCTGAATCGCGTCGATGCCACCCGAAATCCAGAGCAGGCCCGCGACTACCAGTAAGAAGCAGATAATAGCTCGGAACTTCGGGATGCAGGCCCAGATGGTTGCGACCAGGCCAGCGCCCATGGCGAGCAGACCTGTGGCGGAGTCAGATATTACAGTCACCCAACCCATCAGGGCCGCTTGCAGGAGATACCGATTCGATGACCTCTTTGTCAGCCAGAAGGACACCGCGAGGACTGTACCAACGCCCGATGCGAATCCCAGCTCGCTGTTCCAGGCGAAAACACCGACAGCCATCTGCTCTACGACTCCATCTGGACGTCGCGCTGCAGCCCTGCCAATTGAGGGCGCCAACAGAATCAGAACGAGCGACACCACAGACGTCCAAAACATGACGTTGAGAACGAGCTTTGAGGCTTTCTCGAGGTTATGGGTGGCGGCCAACAGAGCCCCGATCAGGACGACGCAGACCCATCCCGAGTAGGTCATAAAAGAGCTGGTCACGTTCGGCACCCATGCTAGCGAGATCAGCGCGAAGAAGAACATGGCGAGCCACCAGAACTCACGGGCCAGAAGGGGAAGAATCTTTGTGAGTAGCCCCAAGGAGAGCACAATCGCTATCGCACTGGTGGCATACCGCAGATCCGAATAGTTCAGGACTGTAGGCGAGTCGGAAATGAACCGGATTCCAGTGCCCGCAGCAGCGGCGATGCCTATCGTTAGGCCGAGACCTACGAACCGTGCTGAGTTGGTCCGAACATAGAGGGCGACCAATACTCCAGCCACAATCACGAGGGCCAGGAGCGGCCACAGGACCGACAGGATCACGGCGCCAGCAACCACAATTAAACCGCCAACGTACCAGCCCGCCCCCTGAATATTCACACAGGTCAGGATACAGCCAAGGCGTGTCCGAAAGAGCGCTGAGCCATAGGGTCGTTACTTTTCCAGACAGCGGAATTGGAAAAGCGCTGGATTGCCGTGGGCAGGCGTCCGCACAGACGACTCGCCGGCCCGCACCGCGCTCCCGCGCCATGCGCCGGACGAGTGACCCTACAAACGGCCACCATCGGCCGGACCGAGATCAAGGACCTGCCCACGTCCACGCCTGACCCCGCTCCCCGTGAAGCGCAGCTACGGGTCCCAGCGAACGACCTTCGACTAGCTTCTGTATCGCCGGGCGTGGTGGATGCCCAGGCCTTCCTGGTCTTTGAGGACGTCGAGGCAGGGTGACGCACAAGCTGTCACCTTTGCGAATGTAACGCGCGAATTGCGGACTCCGTGGCTATTTCACGCCCCATTTCCAGCAGAAATCTCATTCCAGACACACAAGGGGCTATGAACAACTCCAATTACATCGAAACATCCATCGACGGTAACATGGCAGGCGAACAAGTATTCAGGAGTTGTCATAGGCGAAGTCACGCACGCCTGCCGGGGGGCCGAACTTTACATACAGGTGCCAGTCCGTAGTGTCCGGTTCGACGGACCATCAGGAGTTCCTGGGTCGTCCGATCACGCTGGGCGTCATTGATACCGTACGAGCCGCCGTAGTGACCGACCAAGAAAAGCCAACTTTGAGTGTCCCATCGGACGCACGCCAACGCTCACCAAGCCTTGTTCCTGTGTCCGGGCCCCAGCAGCTGCGCCAGAAATCACGTCGCCTGTCCGCGTACAAGAATTCCATTGAATAGAAAGGGTCCTAATGACCTCGCTCGATGCAGGGCGCCTAGATTACGTTGCCCTAACTGAACACATCCGGGTAGCCGATTCCGACCAATCGGGAATAGTCCGAGATGCAGCACTGGCGTACGTTGAAGCCCGCGATTCTGGGACTGCAAGAATCGCCACAGCGCTCCATGTGGGTGGCCTAAATGCGATCAAAACAGCCTTCTTCCCCGAGGCTCTGCAGCGTGCCCGTCTCGTGTATGCAGATGGAGTTGCCGTTGTCTTACTCGCCAAGCTCGCCGGCGCAGCGAACATTCGGCGCGCAGCAACCACTGACATCGGCATACCAGTAGTTGAGGCGATCGCCAAAATCGAAAATCGCCCAGCGCGTGTTGCCCTAGTCGGAGGTAAGGCTGACCTAGCAGAAATTGCCGGCGCAAACTTGGGGAACATGACGAACATTGAGCTAGTGTTCGCGACAGATGGCTACAAGGATCATGCGCAATGGCAAGCCGCAATTGCTGATCTAAGGAATAGTAACCCGGACATAATCCTGCTGGGCATCGGATCGCCTCAGGAATTGATATTTGCTGATCGCTATCTCGCAGACATGCCGCCCGCCCTGATAATGACCTGCGGTGGTTGGTTCGGATTTCTTGCAGGCGACGAACGCCGAGCACACGCCCTGCTTCGCGCGACGGGATTCGAGTGGTTAGGTCGCCTCGCCCAAGATCCACGCCGCTTGGCTGTTCGTTATGGTCTGGGAGCTTTTACCTTTGCCTGCATGGGCATCAAAATCGTCACGCGAAGAAAGGGGATATGGCGATGATATCCAGAGTAATTTTTGTGGTTGGCAATACAGTACAGCAGGAAAACGCCGTCCAGGTTGCAAAGCATATTTCCAGCATTCATGTGTCATTTCTGAATCTCTGGACGGGAAAACTTCACGACAAAGCCTTCAGTTTCGATGGTCACTCTCCTAGCGTCTCAATCCGGAGAGTCAACCAGATCCTCTCCCGGTCGCCCATCACGGCACAGGACATAACTGTCATTCCACAGGACGTGGGCCTCCTGCAACGACTACTGGTCTGCCGGGCAAAACGCGCCGGCAGCCTGACGGTCCTCATGCCTGACGGCGTGGCGGCCGCTGGTGCGAATACCAACGGTTCGAGGGCACGGCTTGCCCTTCGGACACTTGTCGACACGGCCATGAAGTCCATGGGCTTGGTTGAAGGCAGGGCTGGGAGCATGGGGAGTTCCAAACCCCACATCGTAGCAAGCTGGGGTGCTGGCTGGGACGCGGCCTTCGCGGCGGGTGACGCGACAGAGTTCCGCCATCTTGGCTGCCCACGCATGGACGCCTACGCATTGATTCCCCCGCCCACTGAACCAACAAACCTGCTTGTATGCAGTCAACCCCTCGGCATCCCATCCTGGTCAAGGCCTTACGCGCGAGAGTGGTACGCCTTCTTGGGCGACCTCCTCGAACAGCCGATTCCGAACTATCACATACGCGTCCGCCTCCATCCCGCTGAGCAAAACGATCCGGCAGTCCCGGAACGACTGCGAGCAGCCCACCTAAGGCAACCACTAGTGACGGACATCGAATGGGCTTCGCAAGTTGCTTCGCCGTTTTCAACCGTACTGGTGGAAGCCCTCGCCGCAGACCGCCCATTTCTTGCTCTCGGGCGCGATAAGGCCTTTGAGGCTCAGGCAAATCGGACACCGTTCTTTGCAGACAAGCGCATAACGGTCGCTCCCTGGACCGCAAAGGGCGTTCAGAGTGCGCTTCGTGATTTGAGTAATCCCGCGGGACTCAGGGATGACTATCTAAGTTTCATAGGGACCTCTTCCAAAATAACAGGTGAGCTATTCGAAACTTTGGCAGCCCAGCAATTTCAATTACATGGCAAATAATAAGCGTTCAAACTTTGCTTTAGCAACAATTTCATTTGTCGTCAGCCTAGCGGCTCAACGGGGCTTACCATTTTTGGCCCTTCCAATTGTCGCCAGGGCAACATCTCAATTCGAGTACGGCGCGGCAACTTTGGCAATTTCAATTGCATCCGTCCTCAGCGTCATCATGACTCTTGGAATAAACGCTGCAATGCCCCGTCTTTATGCGCAAGAGGGCTCTGCAGCAAAGTCAGCCTCTTGGGTCGCCTTGACCTTAGTCCAAGTTGCGTTTGCAGTGGTTCTAGTTGTCGCCGTGGGTGGCGCCGCTACAGTGATTGGCCCCGCCTTTCTCGGCGCTGACACCCAAAATTTTGTGCTGCCAGCACTAATGCTGGCTTTTGCTTCCTCCATCCAGATGACCTATCAGGGGATAGCGATCGCCCGCGGGTCCAGCTCTCGCCTTCTCATTGCGACGCTCTTGCAGCTGACTGTTGGCCTTACGCTGGCTCAAATCCTATCAACCGCATTCGGCGGCGCGGGCTACATCTATGCTCTGGCCTTTTCATCGATATTGGCAACAAGCCTCCTAGCTGCGTTCGCTCACCCCAAGCCAGATTGGCGAAAGATGGCAGTTCGGGCGGGACTGAAGTTATCGATGCCCTTCATCGGGCAGGGACTATCGACCTGGCTGTTGGCACTGTTCGACAGAATTGTGATTGGAGTGTTGCTAGGCGCGACTCAAGTTGGTGGCTACCAAGTGGCTTACATGGCCGGAAGCGTGCTCGGGATGGTTCTCGAAGGGTTCCAGGCCGCTTGGGGTCCCCGTTACCATAAATCTAAATATACGCACAAGAAGTTGCTTCTCGTCCGACTACTGAATCCAAGCATTTGGCTTGCAGCAGTTATGGCGCTACTTCTATGCAGTGTGGCGCCACTTCTTTTGCCTCTGATCGCACCCACTTATGACGTTAGCTACGCACTAGTAGCACTTGTGGCTCTGTCGTCTTTGCCACGTGGAATCTATTTCGTTTGCATCGCGGCGCTTCTAAACGAAGGACGATCTACAGCAGTAATGACTTCGACACTAACCAGCGCAGTTTTTACGGTTGTCGCTGCACTCGTGCTTATTCCTCAAGTCGGTGCAATCGGCGGCGGCGTCGTAACCTTGGCCGCATTCATAATACAGTCGCTAATTGTGCTACATCGTGCATTCGCATGGCCACTTCGTCGGACGGTTGCACTTGTGGTCGGACCAGTCGTCGGCCTAGGGATATTGCTTGCGCTATTTGGGCAAATTGCTCAACTCCACCCAGCCATGAATTTCGTTCTTCCGATCTTACTGGTCATACCAGCTGCCGTTGTAGGTTGGAAGTCCTTTAAATCATTCGGATCCGTCCTGGCCGGCTGGCAAAAGGACGACGACTAGGTGGAGCCTGTCACCGCTTTTCAGATTGTCCTGAGTTTATTTCCCGCTGCGGAGGCGATCAGGATGAGCTTTGGAAATCGACTCTTCAAGGTTCCCGGAGAAATAGGTTCGTGTTGTAGCTAGCAGAGGACTCGTAGTCCTGCTGGGATGAGTGTTATCTACGCATTCAATCTGAACAGCAACCACGAGCCTTGCTAAGCCTACTGTGGCGGCCCAAGATGCTGCCAGCATGATCTTCAAGCTGCCTAATTAGGCCGCAGGGTTCGGCGTCTAGTGGTGGCCGATCCAAAGCGCTCTGGACTCCGGGGCCCTGACGCTGCAGGACGTGAACCAGCTTGCACCAGGGATGCTGGCATTGATGAACACCGGCATTGCTTGCTAGCGGTTCCCTGACGGATGCGGCCCCTGCGAAAGCAAGCATGCAGTCCCTGGTCCAAGAAGCAGTCCACCTGAAACGAACCGACTCTGGCGATCAATCTGCCGGTGGTGTAGCGAAATCCAAGTCCTCATCGTCATAGGAGCCACCACCGCGAAGGTCGAGGCGAACAACACCGCGATCAAACACACCAAACAAACCGGCCGTGGGTTCACCAATCCCAAGACTACAAAACACGTATCCTGTTGCGCAATGCCGCCAAAACGTCGGCATGAACATTCACAGCAGCAGTTCATTTACCACGAACCGCGAAGAGCCCGGATATTGCTCGTGCGCGCCCGCGATACTCTGACCACGAACGCAGCCCACCGCCTGGCCGAGGTATCCGCCAGCGACGACCGACAGCCAGGCTGGAATCGAGTCGGTGTCGTATTGGGGAGTCAATAAACAACGTTTTCAATAACCAATGTTCCTACGTTATGAGAACCCTGGCACTCTCACAACAAATGATTCACTCGCCGGTCGTTCTACGGATTCGAATGCCCCGGGAGTGGAGCCAATCCGGCCTTCACCACTGCTTCAACTAATTGGAATTCCTCAACTTCATCAATGCTGAACGAATGCAATTCAGGAATTTCCACATAGCCGTGGCGGCCTTCATCGAACCAACTGCGCTCGACCCGCCGGATGAATTCGGCTCGCCAGATGTAGAAATTTCCATTGATGCGCATGTATTGCGACAGATCTTGGCGCCGAACCACACCGGCTCCTTGCTCAAAATACCGTGACAAGGCTGCTCCGTCGGGTTCGGGCTTGACGCCTACCCATATCGGATTGAAGAACGGTTCAGAGACGGCAATTACTCCGTCGAGGTCAGCCGCCTCGCATAAGGCATCAATTGCCTGTTGAACTGTCTCCGGCGTACGAGTAGGACTAGTCGGTTCAAGGAGCAGCACCATGTCGAATTTCACCGAGAAGATGCGCTCCGACTCCTCAAGAGCATGCCTCAAAACGGCGCTTGTCGGGGCAGTGTCCGAGGCTAGCTCCGAAGGGCGAATAAAGGGGACTTCCGCACCGGCTGTTCGGGCGATTTCTGCAATATTCAGATCGTCTGTTGATGCGATGCATCTTACGTCGGCCTTGAGGAGATGCGCCAAAGCAACTGAATATGAAAGGAGAGGTTTACCCAATAACGGCCGGATATTCTTGCCAGGAAGCCCTTTAGAACCGCCGCGAGCAGGAATGACGGCGAGTACACGCGGGCGAAAGGAGCTGTCAGTCATTTCGGCATTGACCTCAGTTTCGTATTTACCGGGTCCAGAGTTAGACACCTAGGCACGAACTAAGGGTACCTTCATTGCCTTGACACTCTAAACGGCGCCAACACCCGCCCAACCCACGATTCGACAGGCTTGTCCACACTGAGGTGTCAGCGTCGGGGCCGATATGAGTAGTCCCATCGTCCGACAGATGCAAAAAGACGAAACATTACGGGCGTGATACGTCAAATCAAGAGAACCCTATCAATACCCCGTCTTTGGCCGACCATTCAGACGGACACTCCATACGCATTGGCTCTAAGAACGAAAACGGGTCAATTGAGTGGCGGGTGACGAGTATGATGTAAACGTCATCTGACCGCACGATCTCGAGGCAACCCTACTTTCATGTATACCAAGACACCAGGCAGCATTCTGCTGAAAATGCATGGTCAGCCACGGTGCGGCTCCACGACGACTCCGGCTCTGAACCCCGAGCAGCTGCAACAGATTGACCCGCATACGTGACCAGCTGGCTAATTATTGGGGGGTCTGGCCACGCCAAGAGTGTTGCAGCCATAATTCGCAACCGCGGCGATCGCGTAGTAGGAATCTCGGATCGTATCCTAGCGGACGCTATGCAATCCGGAGCCGATTTCGATCGTCTCATGGAACCCTTCAAATCTGATAACGGCGATTCGCCGCGGATTTTTCGACACGACAGGGACGCTCTTGAGTGGGCTGTAGGAACCTCGACCTCCATTGCCGTGGCAATTGGTGACAACGCCATTCGCAAGCGAGTATCGGAACAAATCGCCAAGACCGAGCAGTGGGCTCGGCTTACCGCGCCGCTGATTGCGAAGTCGGCCACCGTAGATAGAACGGCAAGAATCGGATCGCTAACTCAGGTCTTCGAGCACGCTCACATTGGCCCCAGCGCCGATATTGGATCGGGAGTTATAGTCAACACTGCCGCGGTGGTCGAACACGACACTGTGGTCGGAAGTGGGAGCCATCTGGCTCCGGGTTCGGTCATATTGGGGGCGGTAAGCGTCGGCCAGGGTGTGTTCATTGGATCTGGGGCTCGGGTTCTACCGGGCCTGAGAATCGGCCAATTTTCCATCGTAGGTGCAGGTGCAGTAGTCACTAGTGACGCGTTAGCTGGCGAAACATACGCGGGGGTTCCCGCACGCATCTTGCAATCCAAGGAAGGCTCAACATTGTGACTCATGAATCCAAGACCACGGCAGTAAGCTTCGGCCCACACAGAATTGGGCACGGTGAGGATATCTTCATCATCGCCGAGGCCGGTGTAAATCACGACGGCGATGTTGACGTGGCACACGAACTCATCGAGATGGCTGCCGACACGGGCGCCAACGCGGTGAAGTTCCAGACGTTCAACCCTCATACCCTAGTCACTTCGGGGGCTGCCACAACGCCGTATCAACGAAAGGCTGGCTTTTCGGAGTCGCAGTCAGAAATGCTCGGTAAGCTCACGCTGCCGGAGGCATCTTGGTTTGAACTCCGAGATCACTGCAATGAACGTCAGATCACTTTCCTGTCGACTCCGTTTGATCTGGCCAGCGCACTCATCTTGGCTGAGATCGGGGTGCCTGGCTTCAAGATTGGATCGGGTGAACTAACGAACACACCGTTCCTAAGAGAGATCGCTCAGTTCGGAATTCCCGTGATCGTCTCGACTGGAATGGGATCACACGACGAAATCGCTGATGCGCTACACGCTACCGCCGCAGCCCCGGCCACTGTCCTGCTCCACTGTGTGTCGGCCTACCCAGCGCCCGTGGACGACGCCAATCTTCTCGCCATACCAGCAATGCGCAGAGACTTCGGCGTTGAAGTTGGATGGTCTGATCACACAACAGGATCAATGACTGCAATTGCCGCAACGGCTCTAGGCTCCACGCTGCTCGAGAAGCACATTACAACCGACAAGACAAGGAACGGCCCCGACCATGCCGCATCCCTGGAGAAATTCGAGTTCGCGCGTTACGTAGAGGATGTTCGAGACGCTCAGACGGCCTTGGGAGATGGGAAAAAGCGGCGGATGCCAAGCGAAGAGGCCAATGCCCCGCTTGTACGTCGTTCATTCCATGCAGCACGCGATATCCCCGCCGAGTCCAAGCTGACGGCTGACGATGTCGTAATTCTTCGCCCCGAGGGAGGGCTCGCTCCCTCGGCTCACGTCGTCGGACGTATGTCCAAACGCTTCGTGGCAGCCGGGCAGCAGCTACTCAGTGCGGATCTTGTCTGACATGAGGGTGTTGGCATTTATCGGAAGTCGTGCCGACCTGTTTCCTCTCGGCCCAGTACTCGAACGACTTGCAAATGGCTCATTGGTGGAACTCCACATCGTTTCGGCCGTAGGTTTCGAAGATGGTGACGCCGAAATCCAGCTTTGTGAAGCCGGCCTTCGGCCAGGCTCCTTCGTGCACCATTCAACAGGACTTCACCTTGGCCAAGCATCGCCTCAGAGCCAAACTAGACTTGGGCCAAAGCTCTCCGCTAAAATCGCCGACCTTATACAGACAGTAAAACCGGAGGCACTTGTTGTCCTCGGGGACCGCTGGGAGCTTCTTTACGTAGTCCCACCAGCAGTGCTCCACGGACTTCGTGTAATACACCTGCATGGTGGCGAGGTTACAGAAGGCGCCATGGACGAACGAGTCCGGCACGCGGTTACCAAATTGGCAGATCAACATTGCGTTAGCACAGAAGGAGCCGCTCGCCGCGTATCGCAACTTGGTGAACCGCCCCACCGTATCCACCAAACCGGCGCGCCGGGCCTAGACCGGTTGGCGAAACCTCTGCCCCTTTCCGCACAGGAATTTTCGTCCGCGTTCGATCGATCGTTGATCCGTCCGCTGCTTCTTGTCACTTACCACCCAGAAACTGCAGGCGAGGCCGGCGCGTTTGGGAGTGCAGCGCGTCTGGTCTACGAAGAGTCCGTGGCAGCCGCCGGGACGGCAATCCTGACATATCCGGGATACGACGCCGGTCGTGACGAAATTGTCCAAGCCCTCATGGAAATAGATACAGGTCCCGAGTCAGGAGTCATCGTCACCGAGAGCCTAGGCGCTCTCTATCCTCGTGTATTGGCCACAGTTGATGCTGTCGTTGGTAACTCTTCCTCTGGAATTATCGAAGCGGCTAGTTTTGCAGTACCGGTTGTAAACGTTGGCGATCGACAAAAGGGGCGTGAACACGGAGTGAACGTAATTCACTCCACTCATGATTCACTCCGCATTCGATCTAGTATTGAAATGGCCTTGAGCCCTGAATTTAAGAGAACCTGCTCCCGTATCGTTAATCCGTACGGAGATTCGCTGGCAGCGGAGCGAATAGAGGCAGTTATCGCTTCCAGCGGGGCGGCTTCACTAGCTAAATCCTTCATTGACATCAGCGTGGGAGAACCCAATCATGAATAACCTTGGATCTTTGGAAAACGTCTGCATCAGTCCGGACGCTACGGTAAGACAAGCGCTTCAGACAATAGACCGCGGAGCATCCGCCATAGCACTGGTCACCGACGAGTTTGGACAACTCCGGGGAGTTGTCACAGATGGAGATGTCCGCCGAGGTCTGCTCGGCGGAATCCAACTTGACGGCCGAATTCAGGAGCTAACGACTACAACGCCTCACGTAGTGACTCCCGAAGCGACGAGAGCATCGGTACTCGATCTGATGCGCAGCTTGCGCATCACTGAGATCCCTGTGGTGGATGATTCTGGCCGCTTGATTGGATTGCACACGCTTACTGACATAGTTGGGAGGCAGCCGTTGAACAACGTTGCCCTCATCATGGCCGGCGGCCGCGGCACACGGCTCGGCCAACTGACTAAGGACACACCTAAACCACTGATGACGGTGGCGGACCGCACGATCATCGAGTGGATCATCCTCGGACTTGTAGACTCCGGCCTGACCAACATCTATGTTTCCGTGGCTTACCTCGCCGACAAGATCATGGACCATCTTGGCGACGGGTCCTCTCTTGGCTGCACCATCAGGTACCTCCACGAAGACCCCGCAAAACCTCTCAATACCGCCGGGGCACTAGGTATTCTGAATCACAAGGTACCAGGGATCTCCGATCCTGTGATCGTCACGAACGCAGACCTGATGGTGCGCTACTCGGCCGCCGACTTGCTCGCCTTTCATGGGTCGAAAAACGCCAGTGTCACCGTCGCCGCGAGACCCTATACACACCAAGTGCCGTTCGGCGTTCTGGATGTCAGTGAGAGTGGGGTCATTTCCGGAGTCACAGAGAAGCCCAGCGTCGAGTTTGAAATTAGCACGGGCATCTATGCCGTATCACCTGACGCATTGGCGATGGTCCCGTACATGGAACCCTTCTCGATGCCGGACCTGGTTCAGGCCTGCATAGACCAATCCAAGACTGTGGCGGCATGGCCGATTGAATCCGACTGGATCGACGTCGGAACCCCCAAAGACCTAGCAACAGCGAAAGGCCAGTGATCTCCTTGATCCACCAGAACCTTCAGGGCAAGACCGTGGTTGTCACGGGTGCCGACGGCTTCATCGGCAGTCACCTTACACAGCGGCTGATCGCAGAAGGCGCCAACGTCCGCGCCCTCTGCGTCTACAATTCCAACGGCTCCTACGGCTGGCTCGATGACCTTAGTCCCACAGAACGGGATTCGGTGGACCTCCAGCTGGGCGACATCCGCGACTCCGAGTTCGTCTCGGATCTGGTTGCCGGCTCCGATGTTGTGCTGCACCTCGCGGCCCTTATCGCCATCCCGTATTCCTACCAGGCGCCGCGCTCCTACGTGGAGACAAACGTCATCGGTACCTTGAACGTCCTGGAAGCGGTCCGACGCCACGACGTTCCGCGCCTGGTCAACACCTCGACGTCCGAGGTCTACGGCACGCCAAAAACCGTTCCGATCACCGTGGAGAACGAACTGCGCGGCCAGTCGCCCTACAGCGCCACGAAAATCGCAGCAGACAAACTGTGCGAGGCGTGGGCCAGCTCGTTCCAGACGCCGGTCGTTGTTCTACGCCCGTTCAACACCTACGGGCCACGTCAGTCAGCTCGAGCGGTCATTCCCACCGTCCTGCAGCAGATGGTCGCGGGGGCGGAGGCGATCCATTTGGGCTCGCTGACACCTCGCCGCGACTTCACCTTCGTCACCGACACGGCCGACGGCTTCGTTAAGGCCGCGACCGCTGACATCGCGTTGGAGGGACAGGTCATCCAGCTCGGCACCGGGCACGACGTCAGCATCGGCGAGCTTGTCGAAATGTCGCGGAAAGTAACCGGATCAACGGCGGAAATCATCACCCAGGAAGAACGTGTCCGGCCCGAGTCGAGCGAAGTCATGCATCTGCTCTCCGATCCTTCCCAGGCCCTAACCGACATCGGCTGGGCTCCGCAGGTCAGCCTCGAAGAGGGTCTGAAGGCCTCGGCGGAATGGATCAGGAAACGCGGCGTCGATTTATCAGCCGCCGCCCTATACTCCCGCTAGCCAACTGTTTTGAGAGAGGCCACTGTGGCAAGCCGAATTCCCCTAGCCGTACCCAACATCGGAGCCCGTGAGGCCGAACTCGTCAACGAGGCCGTAGCCAGCGGGTATGTCTCCTCCGTGGGGCAGTTCGTTTCCGAGTTCGAACAAAAATTCGCTGACTACGTCGGCGCCAAGTATGCGGTGGCCTGTGCGTCCGGCACTGCGGCGCTGCACATCGCGATGCGCCTGGCGGATGTCCAACCTGGTGACCTCGTGGCCGTTTCCGATTTCACGTTCATGGCAAGCTCGAATGCGGCCTCCTATCAGTTCGCCGAACTTCTGCTAGTGGACTCACTTCCGGAATCTTGGTGCATGGACGTGGCGGCCCTCCGTACCGAGATTGAGCGGCGGGCCGCAACAGGGGAGAGGCTGCCCAAGGCCATCGAGATTGTCCACATCCTTGGGCAGCCCGCCGACGCCCTGGCGGCCAAGGAACTGGCCGATGAGTATGGAATATTCCTCATCGAGGACGCCGCGGAGGCACTCGGCGCCGTTTGGACAGACGGACCACTCGATGGGCGACATGTAGGCACTATTGGCCATATGGGCGCCTTCTCCTTTAATGGCAACAAGATCATGACGACCGGCGGCGGCGGCATGTTTACGACGAATGACACCAACCTTGCCGCCCAGGCAAAACACCTTTCCACCCAGGCAAGGCTTACCGACCGCGGATACCTCCACGATCAAATCGGGTTCAACTACCGACTCACGAATATCGCTGCCGCCCTTGGAGTTGCTCAGTTGGAGCGCCTTGACTCCTTCATCGCAAGGAAGCGTGACATCGCAGAACGCTACGCCGCTGCTTTTGCAGGCACAGAGATCCAGACACCGCCAAAACTCCACGGGCAAGAGTCTACGTACTGGTTGTACTCAGTGCTCGTACCAAAATCCCGAGGTACTCGCGCGCGGGACGAACTTCAGGACTTCCTCGCTGAGGCAGGCATTGAGTCTCGTTCCCTGTGGCGACCGCTGCATATGCAACCACCGTTAGTCGGAGAAGCAACGCTGGGCGGTGCTGTCGGCGAGGATCTCTTCTCTCGAGGACTGTCACTGCCGTGCTCTACGGATCTCGGCGAAGCCGAACAAGACCGCGTCATAGGCCGCGTTCTTGATTGGCTTCGGCTGGAATCGGTCGACGTCTAATGTCGACGTCCTGAGTCGACAGAGACCTGCGCAGGGACAGTTCTCACGACAAGAACAATGCGCTGTCATCAATCCGAGTTTTGAATGCGCTCCAAAGTCAACACGATAGGCTAACTCCAAGGGCCCGGACAGTACTAAAGCTCGTCCTCATGTCACCCCCAACTTCAACTTCAGGGAGATCCCGCTTTGGATTTACGCGCGTACAGTAAGACACTTCGCCAAAACTGGGTGCTGCTAGTGTCCCTGACTCTAGTTGGGCTTCTGGCAAGCGGTGTCGTGTCCGTTCTGATGAAGCCGACTTACACTGCCAACGCCGAGTTGTTCGTCGCGATCCAGAATTCAGGGAGCGTGCAGGAACTCCAGCAGGGCAACACATTCAGTCAAGCGCGCGTCCAATCCTATATTCGAACTGTTGAAACGCCCGTTGTGTTGCAGCCAGTTGTCGACTCGCTGGGCCTCGAAGTGTCATCTCAGCAACTGTCCGAAAGAGTCACAGCATCCGCAGATCTCAACACTGTATTGATCAGTATCACAGTGGTGGACGACTCGCCCGCGCGGGCCGCTGCGATAGCTCAAGGAGTCGCCACGAGTCTAATATCCGCTGTGGATCGACTTGAAAGTCCCAAGTCCGGGGGAACGTCTCCTGTCTCACTCTCCATAATTCGCCCGGCAGAAGTCCCAGTATCTGCGACTGGACCCAATGTTCGCCTGAACCTTATTCTCGGGACTCTCGTTGGTCTCGGCCTGGGCTTCGGATCAGTAATGCTTCGGACGACTCTCGACAACAGAATCCGGGGAGAGGCTGACATGCGAAAGGTGACGGACGCCCCACTCCTCGGCGCCATCTCTTTCGACGAATCAGCGTCCAGGTCCCCGCTCATGACCCAGACAACGCAGCAGAGTCCAAGGGCCGAGTCCTTCCGTCAGCTTCGGACAAACCTACAATTTTCTAATGTCAACGGCGGGTCGCGCGCCGTAGTAGTTACTTCATCTCTGCCCGGCGAAGGAAAAAGCACGACTGCCGCAAATCTTGCAGTCGCCATGGCCCAATCTGGGGCATCGGTTTGCCTGGTGGACGCAGACCTTCGGAGACCGATGATTGGCGAGTACCTCGGGCTTGAAGGCGAAGTCGGTCTAACGACCGTTCTCATTGGCTCCGCGGAGCTCGATGACGTCATTCAACCCTGGGGTGAAGATAATCTGTTCGTCGTCACTTCTGGACGCATTCCTCCCAATCCAAGCGAACTTTTAGGTTCCACCGCTATGCGTGAGCTTGTTCAAAGGCTTGAGCAGTCCTTTGATACGGTAATAATCGATGCGCCACCGCTATTACCGGTGACCGATGCAGCCGTGTTAAGCAGCTATGTTTCTGGTGTGGTGGTTGTAGTTGGTTGCAAGAGCGTGCGGCAGAACGAATTAGAAAAGGCACTAACCGCATTACGCTTGGTCGGCGCCCGGACTTTGGGCGTAGTACTGAATCTACTGCCCAGCAAGGGAACAGACGCTTACGCGTATGGCTATTACAGCTCGTCACCCGAAGGTGCTGACCGAGAGCATGATCAAATACGTCCGTCTTCATTGGAATTCCCGAAATCGTCTGAAGACATCAAAACTCCAACTTCACCACCAAGTTCAACGGAAGAACTTCTCGATGAGGTGGAGCTGGAGTCTCTGCCGCGGCGCTTAAGAAATGCGCGCACCAATCTCAACTGACCTGCGTCGGTGTTATTAGTGCCTCGTTCCGCTCTGAGCCGGGCACAGTTATTGTGAACTAATCCAAAAATACCAACGCATCGTCTTGATGCTCTGAATTGTTTCTTTAGATGGGGGGCCACTTGATTCGGGATGCTGACTGGCAGGTTCGAACTTCCCGATTAATTGGGGTGGTCGACGCATTTGTCGTTACCTGGGCGGTCATAGGAGCCTTCGTTGTCAGGTTCGGGTTCGAACCCAGGACGGCAAGTGGTGAGGAATCACCGTATCTTCTATTGTCCGTATTTTTGGCCGTTGTCTGGTGGTGCATGCTCGGCGCGTGGAACTCCAGACAGAGTCGCATCCTTGGGGCAGGCCCTGACGAATACAAGCGAGTTGTGGCTGCATCTCTGTGGCTCTTCGGACTTGTGGCCATTGTTTCGTATGTGCTCCGGGTTGATACTGCACGGGGCTACGTTGGCATTGCCCTTCCCGCGGGAGTCCTTGGCTTGGTTCTTGGACGGTGGCTCCTCAGGCAACATCTAAGCGTTCGCCGTGCAAGCGGCCGCAGTATGTCCAAGTTGATGCTGGTCGGCGGACCCAGCGCTGTTGCCCACCTCGCGTCTTCGTTGATACGTGAGAAGCATGCAGGCTACCTGCCCGTCGCCGCCTACGTTCCAGGGGTGCACCCTGGTCTCTCAACCGAGCCAGAATCAGGGCTTCCGGTACTAGGCCATGACCACAGCACAGCGTCGATTTTGGCCGCCATCGACCAGTGTGGAGCCGATGCGGTTGCAATCTCGGCTGGAGTTCAACTCCACCCTCAGACCATCCGGCACCTGGGGTGGGAACTCGCGGCTCGCAACGTGGGATTGATAATGGCCCCAGCACTGACAGACATTGCCGGGCCGCGAATTCACACGCAACAGGTAGCCGGTCTCCCGCTTATACATGTGACTACGCCGACGCTGGAGGGCGGCCAACGCGTCGCCAAGCGGCTTTTCGACGTTTGTACTGCGGGGTTTTTGATTGTTGCTACGCTCCCGATCATGATTGTGCTGGCCGTCTTGGTTAAGACCGGCAGTAAAGGTCCTGTCCTGTTTAGTCAGGAACGCGTCGGGATGGAAGGGCAGCACTTTCGAATGCTCAAATTCCGCTCAATGGTCGTCGATGCTGAAGATAGACTTGCTGAATTGGCCGATAGAAATCAGGGAAACGGTGTGCTCTTCAAGATCAAGGCCGATCCAAGGGTCACCATAGTAGGTAAATTCCTCAGAAAATATAGTCTCGACGAACTGCCGCAGCTTTTCAATATATTAGTGGGGTCAATGAGCCTAGTCGGACCGCGACCACCTCTGCCAAAAGAAGTCGCCGTGTATGAACACGACGTACGCCGGCGCCTTCTAGTGAAGCCCGGATTGACCGGACTTTGGCAGGTTAGCGGGCGGTCGAACCTTTCATGGCAGGATTCTGTGCGCCTGGACCTTTATTACGTAGAGAACTGGTCGTTGGCAGGCGATCTTGTCATCATGTTGCGCACTATTCGCGCCGTATTCCGGAGCACAGGCGCCTACTAATGGATGGCTCATCTCGTTATGAAAGGAACACCGGCACCTATGGCGCGTAACAACGAGGTTCGTCCCCACTTCGACCCTAAGTCGACTTCGTCCCAACGAAAGTGGAGCATTCGCAGGAGAATTGTGGTCAGCACCCTGTCGTTGGCAGGCATTTTGATTGCGGCCGGAGGCTGTGCCGCTTGGCTAGGACAGAAGGCCAACACCCTGAATGCCGAACTCACTGCGGCTAGCCAACTGCTACCAATGCTCAAAGATCAGATCATTCGAAGCGACGCGGCACCCGCGGTGGATACGCTCGAGTCACTCATAGCTCACACATCCAAGGCACGGGAAGCCAGCAACGATCCGCTGTGGATTGCCGCCGGCGAACTTCCATGGATAGGAGCAAACTTCTCTGCCACACGCACGGTTGCCACCACTGCGAATGACGTGGCAAATCTCGGCCTAAGACCGCTTGTCAACGTATCCGGCTCTCTTCAATGGGAAACTCTGCTTCCGAATAGCGCCGGCAGTAATTTGGACTCCCTGGAAGCCGCGTCCCCAAGCATTTCATCCGCAGCCCATGCAGTCCGCCTATCGGCTGACAGACTTAATCAGCTCGATGCAAGTGCATTGTTGCCTCAAGTTGCCGACCCGCTGACTCGAGCACAGACCAAATTAAACGAGATGTCTGGTGCCTTAGACGCAGCAGCCAACGCCTCGAACCTTGCGCCCGGAATGCTCGGCTCGCAAGCGCCGCGCAATTACCTCCTCATCATCCAAAACAATGCCGAGGCTCGAGCCTCTGGCGGCATTCCTGGGGCTCTTGCCGTTCTCAGCCTGGACAAGGGCAAACTGACCTTGGGCTCTCAGAGCAGCGCCGGAGCGGTAGGCGTAATGTCGCCCATCGTGCCGTCGGACCCCGAGCAACAACAGATCTATTCCGGGCGCATGGGAAAGTTCATGCAGGATGTGAACCTAACGCCGGACTTTCCAACGGCGGCCAGAACCGCGCAAGCCATGTGGGAGCGGAAGACCGGACAGCGTGTTGATGGCGTTATCTCCATTGACCCAGTGGCCTTGAGCTACATCCTGGATGCCACCGGCCCTGTCAGGATCACGGACCCTGAGCTCGTGGCACTCGCCAGCGCGGGCTTGCCGACTGAGCTGACCGGTAAGAACGTCGTCCAAACCGTACTCTCTGATGTCTATGCAGAAATCGAGCAGCCCCGCCTCCAAGATGCCTACTTCGCCGGCGTCGCTCAAGAGATCTTCGCAGCATTGTCCGACGGTAAGGGAGATGCGAAGGGCCTCATTGAAGGGCTTACACGCGGCACCGACGAGGGTCGTGTTCTTGTCTGGTCGGGACTGCCCACGGAACAGTCCGTCATAGCCAACTACGCCTTGAGTGGATCCATTACGGGACCCAGCATCGCCCCCGCCCAGTTTGGTGTTTACTTCAACGACGGCACTGGAGCGAAGATGGACTACCACGTCAAGCGGACCGTCCAGCTAATAAAGGAATGTCCCAAGGACGGCTACGAGCAAACTACCGTCCGCGTCACGAGCACCAACAACGCCCCGGCCGATGCAGCCACTTCATTACCGGCCTACGTAACGGGAGGCGGCAACTACGGCGTACCCGCAGGTTCCGTCCAAACAAACATTGTGGCTTACGGGCCCGTCCAAGCCAACGCAGAGACTGCCAAGTTGGACGGAAAGAAAACAGACTTCGCTCCATTCGTCCACAGCAACAGGCCGGTGGGCGTTCTGTCCATAAGGCTCGCTCCAGGCGAAAGCCGCACCGTGGAGTTCACATTCGGGAAAATCGTGCAACACACGGAACCTAACGTGGTTGTCACGCCCACCGTCCAAGCCGTCAAAGATGTGATCCTGCCCACAGAAATTCCCTCATGTGGGCAGTAGTTATAGACAGTGCGTTAACACTATGTAAACCGACTGGATTGAGATTGCTGGCTGCTCGATGCGAGTGGTAATGTCTCTGTGGGATATATATCCGGGATTTCTGCACAGGTCTCGTGCGGAGAGGAACCTCCTCAATTCGGGTACAACAAAACTTAACGTCTCCGGGGGGACAACAATGAAAAAAACACTCGCAGCACTCGCACTTGCAGGATCTCTCGCACTGGTCGGCACCGCGCCGGCCATCGCCGCCAACTACCCGCCCATCCCGCCGCAGGCCGCCGTGTCTGACGGCACCGTTGGTCCGGGCGAACAGTTCATTTTCCGCGGCCGTGGCCCCTTTGCTGGGGAATCCCTCACCATCACCGTGACTCCGGGCAACCCGCCCGCATCCCAGGGCAGGTCAGTTGCCGTAAAGATCCCCGTTTTCCAGGCCCAGACCTTCGGCGCTCAGGCGGACGCTCAGGGCAACTTCTCGATTCCGATTACAATCACCGAAGCCGGCACTTACTTCGTTACCGCTAAGGGCAACGTTTCGGGTAACACGGTTGGCCCCGTCACGGTTGTTGTGGACCCCAGCTTCGCCAGCAACGGCGCCCCGCTCTCCAACACGGGTGGCGGCGCTGCACTCGCGAACACCGGAGCTGGCCTTGCCAACACCGGTGCTGACTCGGGTCTCATCCTCTGGACTCTGGTGGGCGCAGGCGCACTGGCCGCCGGCGCAGCCTCCGTGGTTGTTGTACGCCGCCGCGCCAAGAACGAGGTTGCTGCCTAACCGCTGCGCCTTCCAAGCACCAAAGAGGGTGGGTGGTTCTCCGGGAAACCGGAGAACTACCCACCCTCTGCATTTAACGTTTCGACAGGCCCAACCACCGGCCTGTGGTATTTATTAGAGCTATGGGGAGACATTGGCGCAGAACACCGTGGCAGTTCGACTTCTCCGTCCCGCTCCCCCGCCCGCAGGCGCTCCCATACATGCTCCTAGGAGTGCTGGCCATAGCCGCGCTGGGAACGGCCGTTCTGGCCCTGCTGAGAACCGCCTGAGTGCCCCTTGAAACGCCCAGGCAACCCGAAGATCTGGCGCACTGTCCTAGTGGCCCTGCTCGTGCCGCTGGCACTGATCGCCTTCTGGCCCAGCCCTGTCGATCAACCCGTGAAGGGTCAGCTGGCTGACGTCCTGAAATTCCTCCACACCCACGGAATTCCCGGATGGTTCAATTACCAATTCGTCGAAGCATCCGGCAATGTAGCGCTCTTCGTTCCACTCGGCACGGTGGCCGCCCTGGCGTATCCGAAAAAACACCCCTGGCAGATCGGAATTTTCGGGTTGATAGTCTCGGGCTGCATCGAACTGGGCCAGCTGCTGTTTCTTCACAATCGGTTCGCGAGCCCGCTGGATCTTGTCACAAACACAGGAGGGGCTGTCATTGGCGCTCTCCTGGCCACTGCGGCCCTTAGACACCTACGGGCCCGCCGCTGGTCAGCGGCGGGCCCGTAGAGCGTTACGGAAGCATCAGGCGTTAGCCGACGAAGGCCTTCAGCCAAGTCTTCAAGTCCTCGCCGAACTCCACGCGCTCGGAAGCCAGTGTAATGACAGCCTTCAGGTAGCTCAGCTTGTCCCCGGTATCGTAGCGGCGGCCCTTGAAGACAACGCCGTACACGCCCGAGCCTTCACCCTCGCCGGCCGCCATAGTCTGGAGCGCGTCGGTCAGCTGGATCTCTCCGCCGCGACCTGGCTCCGTGTTCTCCAGGACGCCGAACACCGACGGGTGCAGCACGTACCGGCCGATGACGGCTAGGTTGGACGGCGCTTCGCCGACCGCCGGCTTCTCCACCAAGCTGTTGACGCGAACAAAGTCCTCGCCCTCGATGGCGGTGATGTCTGCGCAGCCATACGCGCTGATCTCCGATGGGTCCACCTCGATCAGCGCGATGACCGAACCCCCGGTCTTCAACTGCACGTCCATCATGGTGGCGAGCAGGGTCTCGGCCTCGTCGATGAGGTCGTCACCCAGCAGCACTGCGAAGGGCTCGTCGCCTACATGCTGCCTCGCGCAAAGGACAGCATGGCCCAACCCCTTGGCTTCGCCTTGGCGGACGTAGTGGATAGGACCAAGATCAGAGGCCTCGTTGACCAGGTCCAGGCGGCTCTGATCGCCCTTCAGCTCCAGCGCGCGCTCCAAGCCGGGTTCACGGTCGAAGTGGTCCTCAAGGGCGCGCTTGCTGCGCCCCGTGATCATCAAAATGTCGTCGAGGCCGGCTTTGACGGCTTCCTCCACGACGTACTGGATAGCCGGGCGGTCAACCACCGGTAGCATTTCCTTCGGCATCGCCTTGGTAGCGGGCAAGAAACGAGTCCCCAGGCCGGCAGCAGGAATGACGGCTTTTGTAATAGATTTCCCCATAGTCATAGGTGAACCTTACAAATCGTTGGCAAAAAAGTGCAATTGGTTTCGACGGTTTCGTCAGGTTCAACCACCGGCGCCGGTGAACCTGGGCTCGCGCTTCTCTTGGAAAGCCCGGAAACCTTCAGCGTAGTCCGCCGTCTTACAGAGGCGGGCCTGCTCGGCGTTCTCCTCGGCCATGGCGTCCCACAAGCCAAGCCGCTGGTCACGGATATGCGCTACCAGCTCTTTGCTCGCCGTGAACGCGCCCGTGGCCCCGGCGGCAACCTTCGACACAATTTCCCTGGTGTTGTCCAACAGTTCATCCGCCGACATGGCCCGGCTGAACATCCCCTGCGCCACAGCCTCCGTCCCGGACATGAGCTCGGCGGTGTAGATCAGGTCCAGCGTCCGGTGCATGCCCAGCCGCTCGGTGAAGTACCAGTGCCCGCCCGAATCCAGCGTCGCCCCCAGCTTGGCAAACGGCGAGCCGAACTTCGCATTCTCCGCCACGTACACCACATCCGTGGCCAGCAGCAGGCCCAGCCCCACGCCCAGGCACGCGCCTTGCGCCGCGGCAAACGTGGGCGCCGGGAACTCGCTCATCTTCGTCAGCAGCGGCTGCACCAACCCACCTAGGTATGCTTCGGCGTCGTCCGTCTCCGGCGTCACGCCGGAAATGTCCCGGCCCGCGCAGAAGGCGCGGCCCTCTCCCCTGAGCAGCAGCGCCCGCACTTCACCGCGCGAGGCGGCGGCAGCGGCGTCGTCGTACGCCTGTGTTAAATCAGCGAGCGCCCGCTCGTCGAGCGAGTTCAGCTTGTAGGGCGCGTCCAGGACCACTTCGGCGACGTTGTTGGCGATGGAGAGGGAGATCATGGGGTCCTTACACGTCGAAGTCGACTGTTACTTCTTTGCTTGTGGGGTGGCTCTGGCAGGTCAGGACGTACCCCTTGTCCAGTTCATCCTGCTCCAGCGCGTAGTTTTCGTCCATGGTCACGGTGCCGGTGACCAGTTTGGCGCGGCACGTGCCGCACACTCCCCCGGCGCACGCGAACGGCACATCCGCCCGGACCCGCAGCGCCGCGTTCAGGATCGACTCGCGGGCGTGTGTGGGGCTGGCCACCTCGCCCTGCAGGCCGTCCAGCTTGAACGTGATCCTGTATGTCTCCTTGGATTCGTCCACCACCACGGGACGGCCGGCGTGGCCCTCGGGGCGGTCCGGCTTGCCCGACGTGAACAGCTCGAACCGCACGTGCTCCGGCTTCACGCCGCGCTCGGCCAGGGTGTCCCGGCACAGCTGCACCAGCTCGAACGGCCCGCACAGGAACCACTCGTCCACATCGTCGGCGTGGATGGCGGTGCCCAGCAGCTGCTGGAGCTTTTCGGCGTCGATCCGTCCACTGAGCAGCGGCGCGATCCGCTGCTCGCGGGACAGCACGTGGTGGATGGCCAGCCGCTGCGGGTACTTGTCCTTCAGGTCCGCGAGCTCCTCCAGGAACATCACGTCCATGGCGGCCTTGTTGGCGTAGATCAGGTCAAAGCGCGTCTCCGGGTTGGCCGCCAGCAGCGTGCGGGCGATGGCGATCACCGGGGTGATGCCGCTCCCCGCCGCGATGGCCACAAAGGTGCCCGCCCCCTGGGAAGCCGCCTCCCCCGCCAGCTCCTCCGGATGGTTCATGGAGTTCATGACGTTCTGCTCCACGGCCTTGCCGTCCCGGCCGTGCTTGGACACAAACGCGCCCATGGGGCTCATGACGTCCAGGGTGTCCCCCGCCTTCAGCTCCGCGTTGGCCCACGTGGAGAACAGCCCGCCCAGGTCCTGCTTCACGGCCACCCGGATCTCGCTGCTGCCGTCCGGGAAGCTGCGCGGCTCGGCGCAGATGGAGTAGCTGCGGCGCACCTCATGCGGCTCGCCGTTCTCATCCTGCAGCGTGGTGCGCAGGGCCACGTACTGGCCGGGCAGGTAGTCGAACTGGCCGGCGAGCTCTAGGGGGACACCGAACGTGACCTCGATGGCATCCTCGGTCAGCCGGCGCACCTCCGACACGGTGAGGGTATGGAAGGACGGACGACGGCGGCCGCTGGCTAGCGCCGATTCAGCGGCGGTCTGGCGCACAACAGGCATGGGGCTTCCTTACAGGACTTTGAAGTAGTCGAACGGTTCCAGGCAGTCCTTGCAGACGTACAGCGCCTTGCAGGAGGTCGAGCCGAACCGGGTGAGTTCCTTGGTGTTCAGGCTGGAGCATTGGGGGCATTTCACGGCCATTTTGAGCCTGATGGGGCTGCTGTGGCCGCCGGCCGCTGCCATGCCCGACGGCGGCGCGATGCCATACTCCCGCAGCTTCGCCTTCCCCGCGTCCGTCATCCAGTCCGTGGTCCAGGCCGGGGCGAGCACCAGGTCCACCTCTGTGGCTTTGTAGCCCTCCTTGGCGAACGCTTTTTTCAGATCGTCACGGATGGCGTCCATGGCCGGGCAGCCCGAGTATGTGGGTGTGATGGTGACTGTTACTTCTTGGTCCCCGGTCACCTGCACGTCGCGGAGGATCCCGAGGTCCTCGATGGTGAGCACGGGGATTTCCGGGTCGCAGACCGTGGCGGCGATGTCCCACGCCTGCTGCTGTTGTGTCCGCTCCTGCGCAGCGGTGGCCACGGCGGTCACCAGCTTGCTCCGGGGTACTCGCGGGCCAGGACCTGCATCTCCGCGAGGAGGTAGCCCAGGTGCTCCGAGTGCCGGCCATGCCGACCGCCGCCGGGGGCAGCCGGCACGTCCGGCACCTCCAGCTCCGCTTCCGCAAGGATCTCCCCCGTCAGCCGGTCAAAGTCGGCGCGCAGGCTGGAAGGCTCGACGGCGGCGCCGGCTTCAGCCAGGCGGGTGGTCAGCTCGTCGTCCTCGAAGAGCTCGGCGACGTAGGGCCACATCTGCTTCAGGCCTTGGATCATCCGTGTCCGGGATTCGTCCGTACCGCCGGCCAGGCGCAGAACCCACTGGGCGCTGTGGTCCCGGTGGTAATCCACTTCCTTCACGGCCTTGGCGGCGATGGCGGCGAGTGTGGCGTCTGTTGATTGAGTGAGGCGGCGATAGAGCTCGAACTGGTAGTAGCTCACGATGAACTGCCGGGCGATGGTGGCCGCGAAGTCGCCGTTGGGCTGCTCAAAGATCGCGGCCGACCGGAACTCGTGCTCGCGCCGGAAGTACGCCAGCTCGTCCTCTGTCTTGTCCCAGGCGCCGCCTGCGTAGGTGAGGAAGCTCCGGGCATGGCCCAGCTGGTCCAGCGCGATGTTGCCCAGGGCGACGTCCTCTTCCAGCTCGGGGCCGCGGGAGATCCAGTGGCCCAGGCGCTGCGCGAGGATCAGGCCGTCGTCTCCGAGTCGCAGCGCGTACTCGGCCACATCGTCGGTGGGCTTGGCCAGGCCAGTGCGGACCTCCAGGGCGATGTCCTCCGGGCGAAGGGCGTTGCCGGGGGTAATACGGGTGGCTGACTCGTTGCCCATAGGTACAGCGTTCATAGGTGCTTCACCCCTTCACTCTTGGTGTAGTACGTGGCGTGCCGGTAGTCCTTGCCCTGCGGGGACTCGAAGAACGCGCCCTTGGAGTCGGGATCGCTGGCGGCGATGGCGTCGGCCGGGACCACCCAGATGGACACGCCTTCGTTCCGGCGGGTGTAGAGGTCGCGGGCATTGCGCAGGGCCATGGCGGCGTCAGGCGCGTGCAGGGAACCGGCGTGGACGTGGGACAGGCCGCGGCTGGACCGGACGAAGACCTCCCAAAGGCCCCAGGCATTGCGGTCGGAGGCGGGGATCGCCACTGGGGCCACGCCGACAGGGGTCCCCGGCCGAGCTTGCGAGGTTGGGGAGTCGGTGGGGATCATGCTGCGTATTCCTTTGTCTTCATTGACTGTTTTGCTGCATACGCCGCGGCTGCCTCGCGGACCCAGGCGCCGTCGTCGTGCGCTTCCCTCCGGCGCTCAACGCGCTGGGCGTTGCAGGGGCCGCGGCCGGCCAGGACTTCCTTGAACTCGTTCCAGTCCAGCGGGCCGTGCTCCCACTTCTTGGTGTCCTCGTTGAAGCGGACCTCGCTGTCCGGGAGGGTGAGGCCCAGCACGCGGACCTGCTCCACCATCATTCCCACGAAGCGGCTGCGGAGTTCGTCGTTGCTGAAGCGCTTGATGTTCCAGGCCATGGACTGGCGGGAGTTGGGCGAATCGTCGTCCGGCGGGCCGAACATCATCAGCGCCGGGGCGTACCAGCGGTTCACGGCGTCCTGGGCCATCTGCTTCTGCTCCGGGGTGCCGTGGGCGAGTTCCAGCAGGATCTCGAAGCCCTGGCGCTGGTGGAACGACTCCTCCTTGCAGACACGCACCATGGCGCGGCCGTAGGGGCCGTAGGAGGCGCGGCACAGCGGCACCTGGTTGCAGATGGCGGCGCCGTCCACCAGCCAGCCGATGGCACCCATGTCCGCCCAGGTCCGGGCCGGGTAGTTGAAGATGCTGGAGTAGCGGGCCTTGCCGGCGATGAGATCCGCCGTCATCTTGTCCCTGCTTTGTCCGAGCGTCTCCGCGGCGGAGTAGAGGTAGAGCCCGTGGCCGGCCTCGTCCTGGACCTTGGCCATAAGGATGGCCTTGCGTTTCAGGCTCGGGGCCCGGGAAATCCAGTTGGCTTCCGGCTGCATCCCGATGATCTCCGAGTGGGCGTGCTGGGAGATCTGGCGCAAGAGGGTCTTGCGGTAGGCGTCCGGCATCCAGTCTTTTGGTTCAATGCGGGAGTCGTCGGCGATCACGCGGTCAAAGTTGGCCTGGCCGTCCGCGTCTTGGCGGTCCTTGGCCTGGCTGTCCGCGTCGCGCTGGGCGTTAGCTTCCATGGTTGCTCCTATGCACCTGCCTGGATTGGTCCGATTTATTTACCGACCGTTCGTTCAGGATATGCGGAGGTGGCGGAGGGCGTCAAGATTTTCGGGATTTCGACAAGCCCAATCACCAGGAGGGACAAGCTCGACCATCGGACGCACAGGCTCAACCACCGGGGCCGGCGCGTGTTATCTACCCCCAACGAGGCACGTTGGAACGGTGCACTCCCAGTCAGAATTACTCCGAAATGCCCCTCTGTTATCGATCTCGCGTCAACGCGTTGGATCGCATTAGGGTCCTGCGGATAAAGGATCTCGTGTCCGACTCGTTCGGCAATCAGGGGTGACCGTCGTTCGGACCACCAATACAAAGATCGTCAAGGAGGCACTAAAACCTGAGTTCGACTTCGAATTCATTCTCAGGGCGGCCGGTGAGCTTTGCGGCTGCGTCCCTGATTACGTCTGGAATCTCTTCGACTCTTCGGGCATGGGCTTCCAGCGCCGGCAACTCGATCACGTGGAGGTCAAGCCAGCCATCGGCCGCTTTCTTGATCTGCGCGGTGAGTTTCACTCGGCTTCCCCCGTCTGCCTCCAGCATCAGGTTACTTCCCGCAGAAGTCGAGGGCACCATTGGTTCAACCCCTTCCGTGAGTTGCCCTCCGGCCAACGTCGCCCGGCCGTGACAACGTTGGCCCGAAATATGACAAGCAAGTGACTAAAAGGGCGGATCCTATTCGCCGTGTGGAAAAAATGCTAGTGAGGTCTTAGCCTGAGGGGAGTCGTTGCGCGACGCCCGCGAATTCAGGGAGGGGCCCTGAGCCGGTATCGGGCAACGGTCCCCCCTCAGGCGGTCTCAACTGAAAAGGTCTCATCATGAAAACTCCTTCTGCGCGGATCCGCACCATCGCCGCCCTCAGCGCCGGCCCCATCGCCGTCCTCATCGCCGGGGGGATGGTCTGGCAGGGTTCCCAGGCCGCGTTCACGGCCACCACACGGAACGCCGGGAACTCCTGGAGCACCGGCAGTGTCTTCCTCACCGACGATGACCTGGGCGCAGCGGCGTTTACCGTGGAAAACATCGTTCCGGGACAAACCGGCACCAAGTGCATCGTTGTCACCTCCAACGCGGACGTTCCCGGACAGGTGCGCCCCTATGGCGAAAGCCTCATCTCCGCCAACGGCCTCGAAAACCGGATCTACCTCAAGCTCGAACAGGGCACCGGCGGGTCCTTCAACGACTGCACCGGCTTCACGGCCGCAGGCACCGCAATCGCTGACCAGACCCTGTCCACTCTTTCAACGACCAACCGTGACTACGCCACCGGCGGGACCGCTTGGTCGACCGCCGGGACGGCCGGGGAGACCCGCAGCTATCGGGCAACCTGGCGTTTCGACACCACGGGCATGACACAGGTGCAGGTCAACGCCCTGCAGGGCGCACGGGTCGGCATCAACCTGGCCTGGGAACTCCAATCAAACTGATGCTGACGCCCTAGCCTGACCGACGTGACAACCACGCCCCAGTGACCCGGGAGAGACCGGGCGGATTCAAGGGTGCCCTCTTCTCGGCAGACGGCTGGGCGGTGTTCCTTGCCGCCACCGTGTCCCGGCTGTACCTGGGCGTCCTGCTGAGCCTTGCCGTGATCGCTGTCCTGCCCGCCTTGATGGGCTGGCAGGCCAGCGTGGTGCGCAGCGGCTCGATGGAGCCCCACATCCGCACCGGGGATGTCGTGGTAGCCGCCGCGTTCGGCAGGAGCGAACCTGCACCAGTGGGAGGCGTGGTCCGGTTCACTGCCGCCCAACCAGACGGCCCGGCAGTAAGCAGGTTGCACAGGATCGTCGGGGTCAACCCCGACGGGACCTTCATCACCGCCGGAGACGCCAACGCCGAAGTCGACAGCGCCCCGCTCAAACGCGAGCAGATCACCGGACAGGCCCGGCTCCTCGTCCCGGCAATCGGACTGCCCGGCCTCTGGCTCTCCACCGGCAACCTGACCGCCCTAGCCTTCTGGGCCATCGCGACGCTTCTGGCTGTCGCGGCCGCCGTTTACTCAGCGCGCCCGGAACTGACCAGCGAATCTGCCCCTAAGGTCGCGCCCGTAAAGGCAGCCGCGTCCGGATCTCCGTCGCGAATATTCGGTTTCATCCGTCGTTCCGCCTTGCGCCGACGGGTGAAAGCGGCAGCCACCGTCGCCCTGACCATAGTGCTCTGCCTGCTGGTTATTTTGGGCGCGGCAGGGTTCACATCCGCGGCGGCCTTCACGTCCACCACAGCCAACCGGGCGAACACCTTCCGCGCGGCAGTGGACTGGGCACCGCCCACCGTCAGCCTGGCCAACCCCGGAACACCGGTGAAGGACACCGTCACGCTGACCGCGACGGCCGCCGACGCCGAAACGGGCATCCACGACGTCGTGATCCAGTACTTACCTTCCGGCGGCTCTTCGTGGACGACTCTGTGCACCGCGACAACCGCACCCTATTCGTGCGCGTGGAACACCAAAACGGTGACTGACGGCTCCTACAGCCTCCGCGCTATCGCCACTGACAACGCCTCACACTCCACGACCTCGGCCACCGTGGACACCACGGTCGCCAACAGTCTCCTGGTGGTCCTGACAGACCCGGGCGAAATCCAGCGCGGCACCGTGAACCTCGCAACGACCCTGTACAACCCCGGCACGAGCATCTACACGGTCAGGGTCGAATACTCGGTCGCGGGCGCAAACAACTGGAAAACCCTCTGCGCCGCCCTCACCTCCCCCTACAACTGCTCCTGGAACACCACCCTGATCGCTTTCCCCAACGGCTACTACGACCTGCGCGCCGTAGCGGTCTCCGGCATCACTTCCACTACCTCGGCTCCGGTGACCGACATCCTGGTCGACAACACGGCACCCACGGTCAGCATGACAGACCCCGGCACCCCGCTAAGCGGCACCAGAACATTCGCCGCCACCGCCGCGGACGCCGATTCCGGGATCGCCCAGGTCACCCTCCAATACTCCACGTCCGGCACCGGGCCCTGGACGACATTCTGCACGATCACCGCCACCCCGTACTCCTGCCGTTTCGACACCACAACACTGGCCGGCGGCACATACAGCTTCAGAGCCATCGCCACCGACGCTGCCGGCTTCAGCACCACCTCCACCCCGGTCGCCAACCGGGTCATCGACAACACCATCTCCTCCGTCTCCCTCGAAGACCCGGGCGACTACCTGACCGGTGTCGTCCCCCTGACCGCCAACGCCAACTCAACCGCCGGCGTCAGTTCGGTGAAGATCCAGTCCGCCCCGGCAGGGACCACGACCTGGACCACCCGCTGCACCGTCATGACAGCCCCCTACACCTGCGCCTGGGACACGCGGGCCGTGGCCGACGGGCTCTATGACTTCCGGGCCGTCCTCACCGACGGGGCTGCAAGGGAAACCATCTCCGCCACCGTCGCCTCCCGCAGGGTCGACAACAGCCCTCTGCGCGGAACCGACATCCAGACCGCCAACGGATCAGCCACCGCAGGAAAGCTCGGAACCGGCGACACCATGACGTTCACCTACAGCCAGCAGGTCAACCCCGCCACCGTCTCCCCGGGCTGGAACGGGACCGCACTTACCGTCACACTCCGCCTGCGCGACGGGAACCTCTTGAGCCTGGGCAATAACGGGGACACGGCGGACATCCAGCGAACCGGGTCCAGCGTGAACCTGGGCACGGTGAACCTGAAGCAGAACTATGCCAAGAGCCGCAAGACGGCCGTCTTCAACGCCACCATGACCGCCACCACCGCCACCATCAACGGCGTGCCCAGCACCGTGATCACGGTAAGCCTCGGCACGGTATCCAGCGGTGCCACCAGTCTGCGTACCGTGACCACCGCGTCCACCATGGTCTGGAGCCCCACCGCAGCCGTCACCAATCTGACGGGCATCCCGTCCTCAATCGCGCCGGTCAACGAAGCCGGCCCCCTGGATCGGGAGTACTGACAGTGCCACGGACTGGCCCTGGCCGGGAGAACCCGCGTTCCGATGGCTGGAGACCTTACTGGGGAAGGGACCGATGGTGAAGCTCACGGCGCACATCAAACGAGCTGCCGACGGATGGATGGAGCTGGAAGTCGATCAACTTCCCGGGCTTAAGGCCCATGCGCGAAACGTTGAGGACATCCCGGACGCAATACGGACTGCTGCCGCTGCATTAACGGGCAGGCCCCTCAAGGAATTCGACGTTGAAGTCATGTATTAGGCACTGAAGCGCCACGTCAGGTCCTTGCTGTCCGTTGGCCTAGCCCTCGGTTCGCGCATTTGAGTGACCGAGACATCGTTCAGTCATCAGTCCAGCTTGAGAGCCCCTCAACAGTCCCCGGGTTGCCCGAATCGATGCTGCCCAGCATATTCTGGACCACCATAGCCACTGCCGGTGCTGCCCCGGTGCCCGCGGCTCGCAGCTCTGATTCCAGGTCCCCCGCCAGTGCCCCCAGACGGCAGGCGCCCACCATCAGGCTGGTAATCCTAAGGCTGAGAACGGCGTCCATGGCCGTCTCAAGGTCCATCCGCTCCACAGCACGGCGCAGGCGGTCGACCCTGGAAGGCAACAAAGCAATGTAGTCCCGGACAAAGCCCTGACACATGGCGGAGCCCGGCGGCAACTCTTCACGGAAGCGCACGAGGACGGAATGATCCACCAAGGGCTGCCACTGGCGCAATGATTCATCCATTGGGCTTCCAGTTTCTTCGTGCTGTTGCGGGTCCCTGATCCCCCCTGGGCCCGGATCCTCCAACTGGCTGTCTTCCGCCGCCGCGTCCTACCGGCGTCGCTCCACGGTACGCACGCCACCCGCCGCCCGGAATGCTTTTCAAAAAAGATGGGAAAATCCTGATCCAGCTCCGCATCGGGGCTTTAGGATGAGGGAAGTGCCGCCAGGCACGCTCTGACCGGCCGCTTTGACGGCCGCCTAGCCGATTGCGGGGACCGATCGCCGTGTTCAGAACATTGAAGACTCTCGCCACTGCCGTTTCTGCTGGTATTGGACTGGCGCTGGCGCTGACTGTCGTTCCCGCCACGGCAGCCCAGGCAGCGCCTGCAGCGGCGAGTATCACTCTCAGCCCGGCGACAGGTCCGGCCGGAACCTCGGTCACAGTCACAGGCGCAGGCTTTAAGGCCTCCACCACGGGAACAGTGATCGCGGGCTCCGCCACGTACCCGCTCACCACATCATCAACCGGCGCGTTCGCTACCTCGATAACCGTTCCGGCAGCACCCGCCGGACCGCTGACGATTACCGCCAAAACCGCCTCGATCAAGGCCTCGTCAGTGTTCACCGTGACCGCCCCGGCCCCGGTGCTTCCGCCGGTCAGCACGGCCGCTCTTCACTTTGGCGTGGCAACGGCAGGCGGGCCGCTGGCCAGCGCGGAACTGGATGAAGTCTCCCGGCTCGCCGGTGAGAGCCCGACCAGCGTCCTCTTTTACGAGGACTTCCTGCAGCCGCCGCCAATCACCGAGATGAACGCCGTACGGGCACGCGGAGCCGTGCCGCTGATCACGTGGGAGCCGTGGGCCTGGGGCGGTGGCCTGGAACAGCCCGCCTACTCCCTGGACAGGATCACCGCCGGTGATTTTGACGCCCACATTACGCAGTGGGGCCAGGCCCTGGCGTCCTGGGGGCAGCCGGTCCAGCTGCGATTCGCCCACGAGATGAACGGCAACTGGTATCCCTGGGCTGAAGGGGTGAACGGCAACCAGACCGGCGACTACGTTCAGGCCTGGCGGCATGTGCATGACCTCGTGGCCGCAACGGGTGCCAGCAACGTGTCCTGGGTCTGGAGCCCCAACGTCCCCTACTACGGCTCCACCGACCTCGCGGGCCTGTACCCGGGGGCAGGTTACGTCGACGTCGTGGCCCTGGACGGGTACAACTGGGGCACCTCCGCGTCCTGGAGCGCCTGGATCTCGCCGCAGGACCTCTTCGGCCCCGGAATAGCGCAACTGCGGGCACTGGCACCAGGGACCCCGATCCTGATCGCCGAGACGTCCTCCAGCGAAGCCGGCGGCGACAAGGCGGCCTGGAACACCGGCCTGGTCTCCTACCTCGCGGCCCAGCCCGATGTCATGGGCTTCGTCTGGTTCCACATGCAGAAGGAAACCGACTGGCGCATCAACAGCTCCGCCGCCTCCGCCTCCGCGTTCAAGAACGCGCTGCAAGCCCGCCGCAGTCCGTGACCTGAAAACCCGTGCCCTGCGGGCACACCTATGGCCGATTCCGGAGCCGCGCCGCACCGCAGGCGTGGGCATTTAAGGGCGCACCTTGCTTTCCCGCCGGAACAGGGCCAGCAACGCCACGCCGATGAGCATCACGCCCAACGCGGTCAGCACGGCGGCGCCCACGTCCAGGCCCGTATAGGCCAGCCCCGTGGCGGCCAGTGCCGCCCCGGACGCCGGGATGGTCGCGTTCATTCCATACATGTCTAGTTAATTTCCTCTGCAGTGTATTGCGCTTCCCAGCGGTCAACCCGCCGCCGGGTGATCTTGGTAGTCAGAACCGCGCACCAGGAGGCCAGGAACCACCCGGACCGCAGCCACATGAACAGTTCCTGTGGGAAGAACGTGGCCGCCAGCAGGAGGTCTTTCCAGTCGCGGTGCGGGATCCGCAGCGCCCGCTTGATGTCCAGGGCCACGAAAAGGATGGGAACCAGCCACCAGAACAGCACGACGTGGAACACGCCCAGCGACAGCGACAGGACGATGACGGCGATCCAGAGGAGCTTCAGGAAGACACCCAGCAGGCCCATGACCTGCTGCCCCCAGTCCCTCAGCGTCAGCCGGTTGATCCCCAGGTCCAGCAGGTCCTCCACAGTACCGACCTGCCACTTCATCCGCTGGCCCCACAACGCCTTCACCGTCTTCATCGAGTCCGTGTACGCCCGGACGTCCGGGGATACCTGGCAGCGGTACCCCAGTTCCCGGATCCGGTACGTCAACTCGAAATCCTCCACCTGCGAGGTGTAGACCCACGGCCCTTCCCGGTCATCCCTGGCCGCGATCTGCCGCAGAACACTGTTGTTGATCGCGCAGCCCGTTCCCGCCAGCACACTGGTGCGGCCCCGGCGCAACGCCACATCGGTCCAGGTCGCGAATTCAGCCTTCTGCAGCCGGCTCAGGAACCCGGGATCCTGCATCGTGAACTTCGACGACGAACCACCCAGCTCGCCGGCGTCAGCGGCGAACTCCCCCGCCCACGCCTCAACCGCGTTCGGGGGAAGAACAGTGTCAGCGTCCAGACAGATCACCACATCGGCGTCGTACGCGTGCTCCGCCCAGGCACGGTTCAGCGCCTCAGATTTGCGGTGCTCCAGCCGGGGCAGCTCCATCACTGTGACCGGAAACTTCCGGGCCACCCGGGCCGTTGAATCCGTGCAGCCGTTGGGGATAACAACGATCAGATCAGCGGGACGGGACTGGAGCATCAGACCGTCCAGCGTCGCCTCGATTGAGCCCGCCTCGTTGTACGCGGGCACGAGCACGACAACGCGCAGGCCAATCGCGGCGGCGGGACGTGCTACCTGTTCCGCCGCATCAGCTGAAGGCGCCAGCGACACATGTGCAGGCATCGGCCCTCCCCCACGAATGCGCAGGCCCCCAGCGGGCCCGTGCAGATCCATCCTCTGGGGCCAGCCTCAGATTTCGCCCTTGGAGGGCCTCAAGATTGACTCAATTCCTGTCCCGTGGATCGTAGGCGGAGGAAAGGCGCGAACACTGTGTCCGGCGAGACGCGGGCGAATATGTCGAAGTCTGGTGGGACGACCGACCCTATCGGCAGGGCCAGGTCGATGACGCGATGCCCGCTGCCTCCGGTCTCACGCCTACGTGGCGACCATGCTCTTTGCAGGAGCCTCCGTGTATCTCACGACGTTCGCGTTCACGCGCTGGCACATGTTTCACACCCTCGCCAAACCGCGACTGGTTTCCGCGGCAATCTGTCTGGGACTCATCGCAGTTGCGCCAAATCCTCCAGCCATCGCATCCGTTGCGACTCTTGCCGCCGTCTTGATCATTCTGAATGTCGTCGAACACCGCGTCGTCCCTCGAACCTTGTACCGAACCTCATGTGCAAGCGAGGCCTCTCCTTGGGGAAGCCAAAGCCCTTACAACCAAGCCGGCTGACGTCCCAGGATGGTCCATGTCCGTGAGGGGACCCATACGGCACGCGCCTGCGTTAGTCGTAGGTGGAATTGGCATGACGTCGCAGCCAAACTTTCCGGACGTGCCCAACGTGGCTCGTGCTGGCATTCATGGCTGACCGGCCCAAACGTTCTCGATGGGCAGATAACCCAGAGCTGACGACGCGCATATTCCCCAATGACGCGCAGACGGTTTGGCGACACCCGCATTTGGGTGTCCCCAGAGCGTTTGCGTAGCGCCAGGCCGTTTGCGCGTCCCCACGACCAGCGGGCGGCAGGTACTGTGTCCGCAAATGCGAGAATCCTTGCCGAGTTCTAACACTTAGGCAGATAAATGTAAGAACTTCTTCGAGATTCTTACAGACGGGTCGCTCTCATGCCGGGCGTCCTGCGCGGCCGATCACCGCTGGTGCCTGCCGCCGTCGGACGCTCCTCCCCACTTCCTCCGCCCGGGACACGCAAAGCCCGGCGTGTCCCGGGTTTTGCGGTGGTCTTTTGGAGAGAAACCGGGCACGAGCGTCAAGATTTCGACAAGCTCAATCACCGGAGGGACAAGCTCGACCACCGGAGTGGGGCGGGTGGCCGCGAGGCCATCATGGTCTCGCTCTAATGGTTCAAAGGTTGTCCATCGCTTCGCAGGGGCTGGCCCCGGGGTGGGTTCGGCGGACGTTTATTGCCAGCCGGCTGATCAGGACGCCGAGGTTCCGGGCCTCGTCTTCTTCAAGCCCGGCCAGGAGGTCTGCTTCGGCGGCGAGCTGGCCAGACGAGCCGGCGTGTCGACATCCTCCGTCACGCGGATTGAGAAGGGCGACATCGACCCGACCCTTGGCAAGGGTTCTCAAGAGGGTCCATAGCAAGAAGATGCAGCGGTTTATTGAAAGTTAATAAACCATCCATACACTTGCTACGGTGACGGGATCTGGATAGCCAGTCCCGCACCTGCAGGCGCAGGCTTTTGTTGAACGTAAGCGTCAGCCACCTTTGAGACAGAACAAGATGCCTCCGGGGCTCGCTGTGGCCGAGTGAGCGCGGAAGCCTGCTGCCTGGAATTGGACCCGCTCGTCCGCGACAAACAGTTTGACCTGGCTACAGTGAGCGCCCGGCACCTTAGCCCGATAGGGCTCCAGAGGGGCAGGCTCAATTACCGGACGGATTTCGACAAGTTCAATCTCCAGGTTTTGGCGCGGGCGATGACCGCTGGGGCCCGGCCGCACAGTGCCCAGTATGCCGAGCCTGCGGCCAGTGAGGCCACGACAGCGAGGGCGGGGCTGAGTTCAACCAGCAGCGGGTAAACCAGCCAATGCACCAGATAGATGTGCAGGGACGCGCTCGCCAGCAGAACCGCGAGGCGCCGGAGCCCGGCCGGGACGGGAACGCTGGGCAGCCACAGGAGCAGGAGTATCCCGACAAGGACAGTCAGTTCACGGAGGGGGTTGTCGAAGAACCCCGGGATGGTCAAGGCGGCCACGGCGCTCAGGGCACATCGCTGAAGGACGTGGCGGGCTCGGGCAACCGCCCATCCCAGCGCGAAGAGCCAGAGCGTGGGCGTTGTGTGCGGAATTCCCGGCTCAAAAAGCTCATAGCGGGTGAGCAGCCCGGCGGCGAGCAGCACCAGCGGAAAGAGGAACGGGAAGCGCTTTTCGGCCCGGTCAACCCACGGCACGGCGAGCAGTGCCGTCATGCTGACCAGCACGTAGACGAGCACCTCGATGAACCAGAAATGCCATTGCGTGGTCACCTCCTCGGGTCCGATAATCGCGTTGAGGAGGACGATATTCGCCAGGCTGTATTTGTCGGTGATCAGGTACGCGAAGCCGATGAAGGCCACGCTGGGGATGATGACCCTGGCCAGGCTGGCCACTTGCTTCCGCAGCCGCGGCATACGTTCCCCGGACAGCTGGAACCGGGCAAAGTTGAACCCCGCCACTGCCATGAGCGCGTGGGCGGCACCGGGCCAGTGCAGGAATCCGACGTGGGTACTGACGATCAGGAAAATGGAGACCGCCCGCAGCACGATGCTGGTTTCAAGCCGGGCGAACAGACGGCGCCGCTTCCGCGACCGCGGCTGCTTAAGGCCGGCCCCAAGCACTCCCACCGGGGTGATGTGCCAGTCCGGGGGCAAATGTCCCAGTGCCTGCTCAAGCCGCACGGACGCCGCCACATACGAAAGCGAGTCCCCGCCGAGCGAAACGAACGTGTCGGCGTCGGAAATGTCCGTCAGCTCCAGCGTGTCTTCAAAAATCCGAACCACACTGTCCCGCGGCTTAGCTCCGGATTTCGCGCTGGAAGGCGGGTCCTGAACTGTGGGACCGCCCTGTTTGGAGAGGGCCAGGACGGCAGGGTAGTCCAGCTTGCCGGACGCCAGACGCGGGAGCTCCGGCACCGCGTGGACTTCCAGGGCAGCGCGCGGCAGGCCTATGCCCTGGGCGAGGAGCTTGCCCAACAGCGCCGGGTCGTGTTCACCCTCGACGGCGACCACGAGCCCCTGGTCCGTGCCGGCACTTGCCGCCTGAACCCCAAGGTCGGCAAGGATCCGTTCCACTTGTCCAAGGTCGACGCGCTGGCCGACGATCTTGACGAACCGGCTGCGCCGTCCCACTACCTCGTACAGTCCGTCAGCGTTCGTGCGTGCCAGGTCTCCGGTGCGGAGTTCATCCACCGTCCTCCCGAGGCCGAGGTCCTCCGGCGTCCGGGCGTATCCCAGCATCACGTTGGGCCCGGAATAGACCAGTTCCCCATGCTCCAGTCCAGGGACCGGGTCTATCCGGAAGGCGCCGCCGGGGACAGGGATTCCGATGGAGCCTGGCGACGTACCTGCCAGCCGGGGAGGGAGGTATGCCATGCGTGCGGTGGCCTCCGTCTGGCCGTACATCACAAAGAGATCCCAGCCGCTCCGTGCGCCCAGTTCGGCGTAACGCCGGACCAGGTCCGGGGCAAGCCTGCCGCCAGCCTGCGTTACATACCTGAGCGTGGGCAGATTCATCCCGGCGAACCCCACCCGTTCGAGCAACTCGAAGGTGTAGGGAACGGCTGCGAACGACGTCGCCCCCTCGCTGCGGAACAGATCCCAGAAACAGGGGTCCACCACGGACAGATCCGTCAGGACCAGGCTGGCACCACGGAGCAGGTGGCTGTTGATCACTGACAGCCCGTAGCAGTAGGACATGGGCAGCGTGGTCATCGCGCGGTCATCTTCGGTGATGCCGAGGTATTCCGCGATGGACTCGGCGTTCGCCTGGAGGTTTTCGTAGGACAGCCGCACGAGCTTGGGTGAACCCGTGGAACCGGAGGTGCTCAACAGAAGCGCCAGGTCCGGGTGCAGAGTGTGTCCGGTGCCCGGCCTTCGCTCCTCCAGGACCGTCTGGCCGTTTGAGGAACGAAGGATAACGTCCGGATCATAGGCAGACACGAGGGATTCCAGGGCAGCCGGTTTATCGGCGGGCAGGAGGATCAGCGGATGGCCGGCGGCCATGGCCGCCAAATACCCCACGAGCGAGTCGACGTCGTTACCGGCCGTCAGGGCAACCAGACGACGTTCGGTACCGAGGCGCCGGCCCAGGTCCTGAACACGCTCAGCCAGCTCCCGATATGTCAGGACGCCATTGCTGGTGGCAACGGCAGTCCTGTCACCGTTGCTCGCGAGGCTGGCGGCAAACCACAGGCGCTGAAGGTCAAGGGTGGTGCTCATAGCGTGGGGTCCATAGGTGTCTTCGGAGGGATTAGGGGAGCCTAACTCCGAAACATTACACCGGGCCCTGGCGAATTAAGAAACCAAAATGTGCCGTATTTCTCCAGCCGCTGGTCTAATGCGGCCGCTTAGGACCAGCGTTCGACGTCGGCACGCATGTCAGCAAGCTGATTCCTGAGTTCCGGCAGGCTGCGCGCTGCCGTTTGCCACACGATGTCGTTACGAATGGCCGCGTAGTCGTGAGAGAGCACATTCCGGAGTCCGCGCATCTGGCGCCAGGGTATTGCAGGGTACTGCTCACGCACCGCCTCCGGGATCCGGTCGGCGGCAGTGTTCAGGTCAATGAAAATGGACTTCATTGCCTCGCGTGACCGCCAATTGTCAGGATCGTTGAAGGCAGGCTCACCTTCGTCCACGATCTGCTGTGCCCAGCCCAGCCGTTCCTCCATGTCGCCGATCAGCTGGAGGACCCTGCCCTTCGGGGCCGTAGCGAGGGAGAAGGTGAGATCCTTCTGCTCTCGGGGTAAGAACTGGCCGCCCGCGGGAATCTCTTCGGAGTGCCGACTCACAGGGGAACTGCTTCGCTTAAGATGCGCTCCATTATTGGACCCCCTGAACCCGACGGGACGATGTCCACTTCCACGCCGAGCAGGTCAATCATGTCCAGGCGGAAGCCGGACAGGTCGAAAAGTGTTGCGCCCGGTTCGAGGTCAACCAGAAGATCGATGTCGGATGCCGGCGTGTCCTCGCCCCGTGCCAAGGATCCAAAAACCCGGACGTTGTGTGCTTTGTATCTGTGGGCGATCTCCAGTGTCTCGCCGCGGTGTTCAGCGAGGATCTCTGATGGCCGGCGCCTCAATGCATTCATGATCCGGTCAAGGGTTTCGGGCCGGGGGATGCGCTTCCCGGATTCATATGCTGAGAGATTTGGCTGGCTGACGTGCGAGAGCTCCGCTAGCCGCTTCTGGCTCAGCCCGGCACGAACCCTCTTCTCGGCTATCTCGCTGGTCATACGTCAAGTATATCGGGGCGATATAAATCTGGGCTGGGATTTCGGCCCGGGACTCGACGTTGGGATATGCGGAGGCGGCGGAGGGCGTCGAAATTGTCCGGCGGCCACATCCGGACGTGGCAATACGGCAAGCCACTCCACCAGAGCCGGGGGACCGACGTCGTGCGTTCATTCGAATTGATCTGGATCCGGACACCCTGCAGATCGTGGTGACGGGTCGCGCAGAGGATCATGTGGGATCCCCGATCAGCCCCTTAGCTCGGCGCGGCGGAACCGGAGTTCCCGCAGCGCCCCGTTCAGAGGTGACCCGGTGAAGGGAAGGTCTTCCAGATCGATAGCCGTGGCTGCCGCCAGCGCGATCTTGTCGGCGGCGGTGGCCGCGCGTGGGGGCAACCCGATGCTGGCCGCAAACTCCTGCCAATGCCGGGTCTTGAGGTCCTTGACGCGGCCGGAGATGGTCAGGGCCATGGTGTCATCGCCGTAGAGCAGCGTGCAGGGGATGTCGTAGACCGGTGCCACTACCCAGCCGCCGTGCCGGCCCTCCAGGACCGACGCGTTCTTGGCATGAAGGTCACCGTTTCCGGTCAGCCACGCAAAGACGAACTGCAGGTAGAGATTCCTGACGGCAACAGCTTTGGCTTTGCACAGCCCAGCCAACGCCTTCACTACTTCCTCGGAGCTCACGCCATATTTTGACGCCGGGGGGAGATTCAGGACCTGTGCGGCATCCTCCAGGGCCAGGCGCAGCAGCCCGTGGTCCTGCGTGCGGTCGAACCGCTCCACGAGGAGTCCGGGCAGGCCATTCCGGTCCAAGACCACGCTGTGCCTGGCCACCGGGATTTTCAGCGCCTTGGCCCCGGCGAGGTGTGCTGCTTCATTTAAGACCAGATGAGGGTGCCGGGGCGGATCCAGTTTGAGCAGGTACCGGCGGTTAGCCAGCGCGACCGGCCTCGTCAGCATCGAAGCGCTGGCTTTGGCCTGGACTCCCGGTAGCCCGTGAGGGTCCACTGCATCGGCGAGGGCAGCAAAGTCCAGGTCCTCCGGGCGCGACGTGTCCGCCAGCGGCAGTGGCTCCCCAGGCGCTTCTCCGGCGGGTACGATCTGCACGTCACCGGGAACGTCGGCCCCGACGGCCAACAGAAGGCTGAGCTCATCGCCGAGGCTGGTCTTCACGGCGTCCTTCAGGACCGTGAGGCGGTGGCCTTCGGGCAAGAGGCCGGAGTAGAAGGACGGCAGCGCGCCACTGGGTGCTTCCACCGGCTCCGCGACAACAGGCAGGGTGGTCGCGACAGGGCGGCCGGCTGTGCTGAGATAGCCGGGCGTGTAGGAAAAGACGACGCTGCCGCGGCTGGTCCGGTTCAAATGTCCCGCCAGGACACCTGCCTTGTACACATCCGCGCTGCGGACGAATCTCAGTCGCCCCAAGTCCTCAGGCATCGGTAGCCTTGAGGTGCAGCCCCACAGCGTTGGCCGCGGCGGCTACCGTGACCAGGGATGGATTGCCGGTCCCGGTTTCGATGGCGTGAACGGTCCGGGAGGACGTACCGATCAGGTCGGCCAGCGTGCCCTGGGTGATACCAGCCTCTTTTCGGGCGCGCCGAATGCTGGCCCCGATGGCTGCGACGTCCTCCATTGCGGCTCCTTCTGAAATATATTGCTGATTCCTCTGGTTTCACCGCCCACTTTTCCCTATGGGCTACAAATCTGCAACATATTTCAGAAAATGCGTTGCGACCCTGATGATCACGGGCAAAAGCTCGAATCAGAAGGATATTTCCGATCATCCACTGCCGGGGCGACTGGCCGGGTCTCGACGGGATCGACCACCGGGGCGGCTACTAGAATTGCCTCATGACACCACAGGAGCTGGCCAACCTGGCCCACTTGCGCCGGGCCCGTGACCTGATCGACCGCGAGTACGCCCGGCCGCTGGACGTGCCCACCATGGCCGCCGGTGCCCTCATGTCAGCGGCGCACTTCTCCCGCCAGTTCAAGGCCGCATACGGTGAGACGCCGTACAACTACCTCATGACGCGGCGGATCGAACGTGCCATGGCGCTGCTGCGCGCCGGTGCCGGCGTGACCGATGCGTGCATGGAGGTGGGCTCCACGTCCTTGGGGTCCTTCAGCTCGCGGTTCACCGAGATCGTGGGCATGACGCCCAGCGCCTACCGGGCCCGCGAACACCACGCCGTGAAGGCGATGCCCACGTGCATCGCCCGGCAGCACACCCGGCCCGCCCGCAAACCGAGCAGGATTGAAGAAGCTTCTTCCTAGCCGCCGTCATAGTCTGACTCGCCATAGCCTGACTCGACTGATTTTTCGATCAGGTCGGGAGAACTAATGCTGAGCGACAAACACCCGCCAGTTCCGCCTACAGGAGTTTGCGGATCAAAGAAGTGGCCGCATCCAGTCCATAGATCTCATTCAGAGTGTTCAAGATCGCCTCCGCCGATTGCATGGCATGTTCACGCCCGGATCGGTTAGACATTGCTTGGACAGCTGCTAAACCCAAATCCGGCCGCATCGAAACTGTTTCATAGGCGAAATCCTTCACGCTGACTATTTGGATGCCATCGGGATCTTACTTGGCGGAAAGTCACGGAAATTCTCCGTGACGATACATCCGGCGCCGCCTACTACCGCGGCGGCCAGCACATGTTCGTCATTCGGGTCGGGCAGACCGTACGTCCCCTCGAGGCCTTCCCAATCCATGACGATAGAATCCGCAAAACTTCGTCGCATCTGTTCAGCCAGATGGCGGGCCTTGTCCTGAGCCAGGTGTTGGCTGTCACCACGCTTGACCCTCTTGAGCTCCTCGTTGACTTCGACTTCCGCGAGGATGGCCTCGCTAAAAACGAATCGATAAGAGCCTTCGAAAGCCAGGGACAAGAGGAAATCTCGTTGCGTGCTCGGCCAAAGCACGCAGCTGTCCAGGAGCGCAGTGAACATGACCCCTATCCTGTCATTCCTTGCGCTCCCGCCGACGGCGCGCAGCCTCCGCGCGGGCCTTTTTCATAGTGTCGAGAGCGATTCCCGGGTCTTCATCATCAGGTGCGCCCATGGACGCGAGAGCTTCGTATTGTGCAGCCTTCCGCGCGTCCTTAAAGGTCAGAAGGTCCTCGAGCTTGATGCGTCGGTGGGTTCCTGGCTTTTCGAATGGGATCTTACCTCCGTCGAGGAGCCTCACCACCGTGGGGCGAGTGACGCCCAAGAGCTCAGCAGCTTGCTGCGTCGTCAACGTGAGGGAACGCGGGGTAATTGTGACAGCCAGGCCTTGCCGCATGGCGTCCACAGCCTTCACTAACACCGCATAGATTTCATGCGGGATCTCAACCTGATCGCCGGCCTCGGCACCAGACAAAAAGAACTGCGGGTAAGGCTCGGAACCGGTTTTTTCGGCATGAGCCTCGATGAAGTTGTAGATTTTCCCCGTCTCGGGTGCTTCCGGCGCGAAGAAAGTTTCCTTGGTAGCAGCGCTCGTTCCCATGGTGGTTCTCGCTTCTGGGTTCGTTGTTTCTTTCGAATTATTCGTTTTGTTCGTTTTTTGATAATAGCTCCAGACACCTTTGGAGTCCACTCCCGGACTCGCGCGATGCCCACCTGCATCGCCCGGCAGCACACCCGGCCCGCGCGCAAACCGAGCAGGATTGAAGAGGCTTCTTCCTAGCCGCGGACAGCAGATAAGTGCCAGCCATCGTTGGCGGCAGGGCAGCCACCCGATGCCGGCGCCCGCGGCACCAGCCGCCGTCGGACGTTCCTCCCCACTTCCTCCGCCCAGGACACGCACGGCAAGGCGTGTCCGCGGACTTGTGTTGGATTTTTGGCGAGCAACTGGGCTGGAGCGTCAAGATTTCGACAAGCTCAATCACCGGGCAGAGATTGCTCAAACACCGGGGATCGAGGTGTACCCCGCCCGTGCGCCAACCGAGCAGGATTGAAGAAGCCTCGCCGCTGCCACTCCCCTAGCGTGGGAGACATGAACATTTCATTGAAGTACGCACACGTCACCGTCAACGATCTCGACGAGTCCCTCGCGTTCTACCGCGACGCCCTGGGCTTGGAGGTCCGGAACGATGTCGGCTCGGACGGACAGCGCTGGGTCACCCTCGGCAGCGCCGCACAGCCCGAACTTGAGATTGTCCTGTCCCCGCCGCACGCCGGCCGCTCGCAGGCCGACGGGGATGCCATCCAGGAGCTGCTCACCAAGGGCGTTATGCCCATGCTCGTCTTCAACACGGACGATCTTGACGCCACGTTCGAAACCCTCCGGGCGTCCGGCGCCGAGGTCCTCCAGGAACCCATCGTCCAGCCCTGGGGCCCACGCGACTGCGCTTTCCGCGACCCGTCCGGCAACATGATCCGCATCAACCAGGGCTGACATTCAGTCTGGTGATTGATCTTGTCGAAATCCCTGGGTCTCGACAGGTTCAATCACCGGCTGTTGCTCATACGCAGCGTCCGCGTAGATTTTGCATATAAGCAATTTGAATCATAGAATTGCTTATATGCAAAATGTGGTCCAGGTTGCGATCCGCGACTCCCGGTTCTCCCGCCGCGAGTTGGCCAGACGAGCCGGCGTGTCGGCCTCCACCGTCACACGGGTTGAGAAGGGGGACATCGACCCGACCCTCGGCATGGCGACACGAATCCTGGCCGCCGCCGGCCTGCAGCTTCCGTCCCGGACTGAGCCGCTCTGCGATGTACGCGCGCTTCATGCAGCCCGCACGATCCTTGAAGACGGCACCTCCCATCCGCCTGCGGATGAGGTGATGATCCAGACACTCATGCGCTGGGCCAGCCCTGACGGAACCCCTCGCCCCAGGTCACTCGCCAGAGAGGCAGGTGCGGCCGCTCCCCCGCCCCTGCGCCCAGGCGCCGTAGAGATCACCAGCGACTGGAACTTCCTGCGCATCTGCTCGGCCGTGGCCGCCACGAGAAAGGGTTGGGCCGCCAGCGGCGCACCAGCCGCGGCACGGATAGGGGCAGAAGGGACGCGAGGGCCCATCATCCTTTACGTCGAGAATCCCGCCAGGGTCGCGTCCATCATCACCCGCCCCGGTTCGGCCGCGGTGGAGGTTCTCCTGCTCCCCCTCGACGGCACCAGTGAAGGCGGCGCATGGAACGACGAAGGGATCGTCTGGGCAGACCCGATCCAAATCATCCTCGACTGCTACGGGATGCCGGCCACGTATGACCTTGCCGAGGAACTCACGAAAGACTGGGCGCACCATGACTGAGCAGGCACGATGGGGCGTCGGCTCCAACCAGTACAAGAAGCGGCCGCCACGTCCACGCGGCCCGCAACCGTCCCCTGGCATGCTCAAGTCGGCAGCGAAGGACCAGACGGACGAGCTTGGCTTTTCCTGGGACTCATCTGGCATACCCTGGGACGAAATGCCCGGCATGGAGGTGCCGCGCGCCCTCGCCCGCTTCGAGGCGCAGTTGGCTGGCCATGTGTGGGACGCTGCCGCCCTGGAAGGCAACCCCTACACCCTCCCGGAAGTCCAAACACTCCTGGAAGGTGTCACGGTCGGCGGACACCGGCTCGACGATGAGAAACAGGTCCTGGCCTTGGCCGAGTCCACCCGCCTGCTCCACGGCCTTGTTCGGGACGGGACCTTCGCACTTTCCAAGCCTTTATCAGACCGACTTCACGGAATAGTGGCACCCCATGAGGCCATAGAGGCAGGGCACTTCCGTGGCGAGGGTTCTGTGCGGGGCGGCGGAAGGCTCAACCTGGGTGAAGCCGGCACTTTCAAAGCCACCGGCTGCGAAGATGGCGGGGAGGAGCTGCGGGCCGAATACACCCGCGGACTGGCGTTCCTTTCCGGGGTGAAGAATCCGATGGAACGGGCTGTCGCCTACTTCTGCCTCGGGACCCGGCACCAGTTCTATTTCGACGGCAACAAGCGCACCTCACGGCTGATGATGAATGGTGTCCTGCTGAGCTCCGGGCACGACGCGATCTCCATTCCGTTTAGCCGCCGACTTGAGTTCAATCAGAGCCTGGTGACGCTCTACGCGGACGCGGACGCAACGCCGCTCATGGAGTTCATCCTCGACTGCCGGCCTGAAGGCTAGGCGCCGGCTCAATCACCGGGAGGGCGCCGTCGGCACCCGGGCCGCCTGCCGCCGTCGAACGTTCCTCCCCTGGCCTGTGACGCGCAAATTCGTTTTCGACGCGGGCATTCCTCTACGCAGTCCATATTCCGGGTGCGCCAGGGTAGGTGTGGGTCGGAAACGAACAAGCGCGTCGCCAGGACTTCTCCACATAGCGGCACCTACCCCTCCCGCCGAAGGCGCGCAGCTGGCATCTTCGCTATATGACCGACCTTCCACCGCTTCTCTTGGCCCGCGACCCCGTCCTTCACAGGCTGACCCCGAATGACCTTGCCAGGCGCGTAAAGGCCGGTTCCCTGGTCCGCGTCCGGCACGGCGTCTACACGGACGGGCAGGTCTGGAAGGGACTGAAGCCGTGGGAGCAATATCGCCTCCGCGTCCAGGCAGCTGCGGAAACGTTCGAGAAACCCACGGTCTTCGCCAGGCACTCCGCCGCCAGCGTGTGGGGAATTCCCACCATCGGCCTGAATATTCCCTGGCGCCACCGATATTCAGGTAGCGCCAAGGGATATGCGCAGCGCCACGCCGACGCGTTCAGACGGAGAACGCCGGGCGGGTAGTCGACCATTGCCAGCGCTGTTGCCTGGACGAACATGCCTCCGGGGCCGACGAGGTCCATTTTCATCATCACGGTGGCAGACCAGGTCAGGGCCCCGTGCCGCTGTGGCGGCGGCCGGGTCTTCCGTGCCGCCGCCTTGGCTTCATTTCGCGGTTTGTGCTGCTTTTTGTTTAGTTGGTGGACACGGCGTCGCGGGCCTGCTGCCAAGCGGTCCAGGCTGCGTAGCTGCCGTCGAGTTCGACGACGTCGTAGCCGGCGCGGCGTAGGGCGCTGGCCGCGACGGAGTTCCGGACGCCGCTCTGGCAGTAGGTCACGATGGTGCCTTCGGCCGGGAGCAAATCGAGGTGCCACATGAGGCGGCCGCCGCTGAGCTGGTGGGATCCGGGGATGTGCCCGGCGGTGTGCTCGGTGCGGTTGCGGACGTCCAGGACCATTGCCGCATCGAAGTCGGCGAGGTCTGCGGGCTGGATCAGCTTGGGGGTGAACGTGGGGAGTCCCTGGACGCTGGTGACGTAGCCGGCAACGTTGTCGATGCCGACGCGGACCAGGTGGTCCCACATGTCCTGTGCGGCTTCCTGGTCGGAGGCCAGCAGTACCAACGGGTCCTTGTCAGTTTCCGGATTGACCACCCAGGCGCCGTAGCTGGCCACGGACTTGCCGGCCGGGACGCTCAGTGAGCGGGTGACGGTGCACTCATGGACTTCGCTGTTCGAGCGGGTGTCGATGAAGGTGACGTTGTCCTGGGCGAGGTCCACGGCGACGCCGGCGGTGTCGAGTTCCTGGAGCCGGGAGCGTTCGCCCATGACGGCAGGGCCCTGCCGGTTTTCGCGCTTCATCCGGCCGAAGTAAGCGTGCGCGTCGGGCTGGCCGTCGAGGAGTTCGTTAATGAAGCCCCGCTCGTCCTTGGCGGCGAGGTAGGGGCCCCACCAGGAGTAGAGCCGCTCGTAGCCGACGGTGGAGGAGGGGATGGCGCCCAGGGCCTTGCCGCAGGCGCTGCCGGCGCCGTGGCCGGGGTGGACCTGGACGTGGTCCGGCAGGGTCAAGAACTTGTCCCGCAGGCTGGTGAAGAGCTGCTTGGCCCCGGCGAAGCGGGTGTCCACGCCGCCGGCAGCCTCGTCGAGCAGATCGGGGCGGCCCAGGTCACCGGAGAAGACGAAATCACCGGAGAGCAGGTATCCCGGGGTGTCAGCGAATGCGCCGTCGGTCACCAGGAACGACAGGTGCTCGGGGGTGTGGCCCGGGGTATGTACGGCTTGGATGCTGATGTTGCCAATGGTGATGGTGTCGCCATCGTAGAGGCGTTCGCCGTCGAATTCGTACTGCCAGTCCGGGCCGCCTTCGCCGGAGACATAGATCTTCGCGCCCGAGGCGGCCGCGAGTTCTCGGGTGCCGGAGAGGTAGTCGGCGTGGATGTGGGTTTCGGTGACTGCCACGATCTTCATGCCGTTCTTCTTGGCCAGATCCTGATAAACCGCGATGTCCCGGCGGCCGTCAACGACCAGTGCGGTTCCGTTGGCCTGGCAGCCGACCAGGTAGCTTGCCTGGGCGAGGTCTTCGTCGTAAATGCGCTCGATAAGCATTGGTGCTCTCCTTCATGGGAGGACGTTTTGGTCTTGTTCCTGCGTCAATTTCTAATACTCTGGGGGGTATCTAGAAAATGCTGGGTGTGCCAGCTGTTTTTCGTTGGGGGTGCTAGGGATGCGGCTGCGCGGAGTCGGCCCGGAGCTTGTCCATGACTTCGAGGTCCTCGCGGACATCGCGGATGCGGGCCGTGGAGCGGCGCTGCCCGGTTCCGTTGACGGTGATTTCAGCCATGGGTTTCTCCTTCGGATAGTGCGGCTGTTGTCCTTAGCGGACGGGTTCGCCGGCCTGGCGCCAGGCGCCCATGCCGCCGCGCAGGGAATATGCCTCATAGCCCTTTTCAGCAAGCAGGCTGGCGGCGGAAGCGGATCGGATCCCGGACTGGCACATGGCGATCACGGGCCGGGTCTTCTGGATTCCGGTCGTGCTGGTCTGGAGCCTGTCCAGCGGGACATGCCTGGCCTGCGGGGCCCGTCCGGAGCGCCATTCCTGGACGGTGCGAACGTCGATCAAGGCGGCGCCCGAGGCCAGGAGTTCCTTCGCCTCAGCGACGGATACCGTCTTGTACGGCTTGCTGAATGCCTTCTTCAGGGAGTTGATGAAGCCCATGATGTTCTCCGTTATGTTTTGTTTCGGCACGAGGGGTGGTTTTCAGGCGATAACCGTGCCCGCAGTGACCCAGGCTGCGACGGCAAAAATGAGCACGGCGAACGAGATGCGGATGTGCTTGTCCTTAAGGTGGCGGGCGAGGCGGGCGGCAAGAAGGGATCCGAGGATCGCCGGGATCGCGAAGGACAGGACGCTGGGCCAGTCGAGGGTAAATCCCGCGGCGTGGGCACCGAAGCCCGCCGCCGAATTGATCACAATGATGGCCAGAGATGAACCAACGGCCTGTTTCACGCGCAGGCCCAGGAACAGTGTGAGAGCCGGGGTGAGCAGGAAACCCCCGCCCACACCGAGCAACCCCGTGAGGAAGCCTACGAGGACCCCGACCCCCACTGCCTTGGGGGCGCAGGAGCGGAAGGCGCGGTTGGGCCCAGTGCTGCACGAACCCTCCGTTTCTGTGGTCCGCATGAGCATCCGGATCCCCGCGATCATCATGATGACAGCGAAGGCGAGCATCAGGATGTTTGGATCCAGGAGGCGGCCCACGGCAGTCCCGCCCCACGCGGCGGGGATTCCCGCGGCGCCGACAATTAGGACCACAGGCCAGTTGATGCCTTCGCGCAGCCGAGGGATCAGCGCTGCCAGGGAGGAGATGCCCACCACCAGAAGGGAGGTGGGGATGGCCTCCGCCGGGCTCATGCCCACGCCGTAGACCAGGGCCGGGACGGCGATGATCGAGCCGCCGCCACCGACTACACCGAGAACGATCCCGACGAAGAGCCCCAGTGACAGAGCCGCGATCATGCTGCCGGGGCCTCCTTGGCTTCGGCCACCGGGAGCTGCAGGATGGCGCTTTCGCGGGTGGGTTCCTTGGCTGCCCTGTTCCACGGCATCGCCGAGATGGCCTGGCCCATGGCACAGGTGTTGGTGGCCGCGGAGAAGGTCAGGCCTGCCCCGATGACGCCGGCAAGCGTCCGAATCTTAGGGGAAACGAACTTACCGCCTGCCAGGCCCAGAACCACCAGGGACCCGGCGGCGAGGCGGACCTGCCGCTCCAGGTCCCAACGGTCCTTGCCCTTGACCACGTCGCCACCACTCGCTGCGAAGCCGGGGACGCCACCGGTCAGGACGTAGGCCGTATCGATGCCGGAACCGGCGAGGCGCTGACGCGCCTGCTCGGCGCGGGCTCCGGACTGACAGACGAGGACAACCCGGCTGCCCAGGCGGGCGGCCAGTTCGTCGGTGTGTTCGGAAAGCAACGGCAGCGGGACGTTATAGGAGCCCCGGATGTGCATCGACTCGAACTCAGCGGCAGAACGCACGTCGATGACCACAAGGCCCTGATGCTCGGCGACCCAGCTGCGCAAGGTCTCCGGCGCCAGGGCGGTAATGGCGGTGGATGGGGAAAGGGAAGTCATGGGGGCCTCTCGAAAGGGGTCGTTGGTCGATACCCCACCCAGTATTACAGATACCCTAGGGGGTATGCAAGACACCCCAGGGGGTATAGAGTTGACGGCAAGACGCCCACGCTTTGGAGACTCCATGCAACTCGATTCGACTGAACTGACCCCGGTGGTCAACCGCCTCAAGCGCGCCCAGGGCCAGCTCGCTGCTGTCACCCGCATGCTGGAGGAGGGCAGGGACTGCAAGGAAATCGTCACGCAGCTGGCTGCCGTCTCGAAGGCCCTGGACAGGGCCGGCTTCGCCATCATCGCCAGCGGCCTTGAGCAATGCATCGTCCGTGAAGACACCACCATGGACAAAAAAGAACTGGAAAAGCTCTTCCTCTCCCTCGCCTAAAAGGCACTCGTGAGGCGCTCGGTGTACAAGGCTTTGGCATCTTGACGGAGATTGACGTCCGGTCCACTTTTGAGACCAAACTCGGCACCGAGGCCGCCGACGCCGTCGGCGACTATGTAATCCTTGGGGCCTGCAACCCAGCTTTGGCGGGCCGCGCCCTGGCGGCCGAGCCGGAACTGGGCGCGCTCCTTCCCTGCAATGTCATTGTCCGACGAGGCAAGGACGCGCTCGAAACCACTGTCGAAGCCATAGACCCACAAACCATGGTCCAGCTCAGCGACAGTCCGGTCGTCCGGGAGATCGCAGACGATCAGCGCGGCGGCGGAACCCTTCGAAACCCCCACGGTGTTTGCCTGAAATTCCGCTGCGCCGCTTTGCTGATCCGTCGGGCCCGGGTGGTTGGCGAATTCGATGGTGTGGAGAAGTACATCAAACCCGAGTACCTCAAAGGCCGGACCGCGTCGCAGTCAGTGGTGGAGGAAAAGAAGCGCGAGAACCGAATCCGGGCCACTGTGTTCAACGTGGTGAGGTGGGACTGGGCCGATCTGATGGAGCCCGGGAAGCTGGAACGCAAGCTGGCAGCGGCTGGCGTGCCCCGCCGTCGTACGCGTTCTGCGGTTTTCGACGCGCAAACTCGACCGTGACCCGCATATTCCCTGGCGCCACCGATATTCAGGTAGCGCCAAGGGATATGCGCAGCGCCAGGCCGCTTCCGTGTCGAGGAGTCCATCCTCGACCACCGGGAACGGACGACGTCGGCACCCAACCCGGGTGCCGACGTCGTGCGTTCAGTTCGCGGCTGGGACCACTGTGGCGCCGGAGAGCCGGAGCCAGGTGTCCACCACGGTGTCCGGGTTCAGGGAGACGGAATCGATGCCTTCCCCGACCAGCCACTCGGCGAAGTCCGCGTGGTCGCTGGGACCCTGGCCGCAGATGCCAACATACTTGCCGCGCTCCTTGCAGGCCTTGATGGCCATGCTCAGGAGCTTCTTGACGGCAGGATCGCGTTCATCGAAGCCGCCCGAGACAATCGCGGAGTCCCGGTCCAGGCCCAGGGCCAGCTGGGTCATGTCATTGGAGCCGATGGAGAAGCCGTCGAAGTAGTCCAGGAAGTCGTCCGCCAGCAGCGCGTTGGACGGAATCTCACACATCATGATCACCTCGAGGCCGTTCTCGCCACGGACCAGGCCGTTCTCCGCCAGCAGCTCGATGACGCCGCGGGCCTCGTCCAGGGTCCGCACGAACGGGATCATCAGCTTGACGTTGGTCAGCCCCATCTCGTTGCGGACGAAGGACAGGGCCTCGCACTCGAGGTCGAAGCAGTCCCGGAAGGACGGCTCCAGGTACCGGGAGGCGCCGCGGAAGCCGAGCATCGGGTTCTCTTCGTGCGGCTCGTAGGCCGGCCCGCCAATGAGGTTGGCGTACTCGTTGGACTTGAAGTCGGACATGCGCACAATCACCGGTTCCGGCGCGAAGGCCGCCGCGATGGTGGACACGCCTTCGGCCAGCCGCTTGATGTAGTAGTCGCGCGGGCTGTCATAGGCGGCAATCCGTTCCCGGATTTCCGCGGCCACGTCCGCCGGCTGGCTGTCCAGGTTCAGGAGTGCCTTGGGGTGGATGCCGATCTGGCGGTTGATGATGAATTCGAGCCGGGCCAGGCCCACGCCGTGGTTGGGCAGCTGCGCGAAGGTGAACGCCTGCTCCGGGGTACCCACGTTCATCATGACCTTGACCGGGGCCTCGGGCAGCTCGGTGATGGCGGTTTCCTCGACGCTGAAGTCCAGGAGCCCTTCGTAGATGGTGCCGGTCTCGCCGTCGGCGCAGGAGACGGTCACCTCGAGGCCGTCGGAGAGGGTGTCCGTGGCACTTCCGGTGCCGACGACGGCGGGAATCCCCAGTTCCCGGGCGATGATGGCCGCGTGGCAGGTGCGTCCGCCACGGTTGGTGACGATGGCGGAGGCACGCTTCATGATCGGTTCCCAGTCCGGGTCGGTCATGTCGGCGACCAGGACATCGCCGGTTTTGAAGGCGGCCATCTGGTCGATCGCGGTCAGGATGCGGACGCTGCCGGCACCGATGCGCTGGCCAATGGCACGGCCCTCGGCCAGTACCCGGCCGGTCGCGTTGAGGCGGAAACGGCTCAGGCTGCCGGCGGCCCGGCGGGACTGCACGGTCTCCGGGCGTGCCTGCAGGATGTACAGGCCGCCGTCGATCCCGTCCTTGCCCCACTCGATGTCCATGGGGCGGCCGTAGTGGTTCTCGATGGCGACGGCGTGCCGGGCGAGCTGCTCGACGTCGTCGTCGCTGAGGCTGAAACGGTTCCGCAGCGAGGCCTCCACCGGCACGAAGTCGATGGTGCGGCCAATCTCGCGGCTGTCCGTGTAGGTCATCTGGAGGGCCTTCTCGCCCAGTCCGCGCTTGAGGATGGCGGGGCGGCCGGCCTGCAGCGCGGGTTTGTAGACGTAAAACTCGTCGGGGTTCACGGCGCCCTGGACCACGGCCTCGCCCAGCCCGTAGGAGGACGTGACGAACACGGCGTCCTGGAACCCGGACTCGGTGTCCATGGTGAACATCACGCCGGAGGCCCCGACGTCGGAGCGCACCATCCGCTGGATGCCGGCGGAGAGTGCCACCTCGGCGTGTTCGAACTTGTGGTGCACGCGGTAGGCGATGGCCCGGTCGTTGTAGAGGGACGCGAACACATCCTTGATGGCGATCAGGATGTTCTCGATGCCGCGGACGTTCAGGAAGGTTTCCTGCTGGCCGGCGAAGGAGGCATCCGGGAGGTCTTCCGCCGTTGCGCTGGACCGGACGGCCCAGGAAAGGTCCTCGGAGCCCCCGTGCTTGTCCACCAGCTGCTGGTAGGAGTTCCGGATCTGTGCCTCGAAGTCCGGCAGGAAGGGCGTCTCGCGCATGAGGGTCCGGATTTCCTGGCCGGCGGCGGCGAGTGCCGTCACGTCATCGGTGTCCAGGCCAACCAGCCGGTCCACGATCTTCTGGTCCAGGCCCGAGTCAGCCAGGAAGCTGCGGTAGGCGTCCGCCGTTGTGGCGAAGCCGTCCGGGACCTGCACGCCGGCGGAGGTCAGGTTCTGCACCATCTCACCGAGGGAGGCGTTCTTGCCGCCTACCCGGTCAAGGTCCTTGAGTCCGAGTTCTGAGAACCACAGGATGTCTGAAGTCATAATTGCTGCTCCTTTGCAGAGGGTGGCATGCGGGGGCGCCGCCCCGCTCGCGGCTGTGGCCGGTTGGTGGGCGCGAATCCTGTCTACAGTGACAGGTCCAGGGCGCTCTTTCCAACATGATGTGCGCCACACCGGGATTGTGAAAATTTTCTCTAATGCTTGAGGTTCATGCGCTGCAGGATGGTGGCGGCCATTTCCTCCACGGACACGGTGGCCGAATTCAGGTACGGGATCCGGTGGGAGACGTATAACTGCTCGGCGCTGCGCAGCTCGAAGCCGCACTGCCGCAGCGACGCGTAGGGTGAGCCGCGGCGCCGTTCGGTGCGGATCTGGCTCAGCCGCAGGGGGTTGGAGGAAAGCCCGAAACACTTCTCAACAAAAGGCCGCAGCGGCTTGGGCAGCCCTTCCCGTTGAAAATCCTCGTCCACCAGCGGGAAGTTCGCGGCGAAGATGCCGTGTTGGAGGGCCAGGTACATGGTGGTGGGCGTTTTTCCGCAGCGGGACGGTGCCACCAGGATGACCTGCGCCTTTTCCAGCGCCCGCAGGCTCTGGCCGTCGTCGTGCTCCATGGCGTACTCCACGGCGGCCATCCGGGACTGGTACCGCTCCGCGTTGCCCAGGCCGTGGGCCCTGCCGGGTTCACCGCTGGCCGGGGAACCGAGGGCCTGCTCCAGCTGTCCCACATGCGTCCCGATGAGATCCACGATGATCCCCCGGCACTTTGAAATGGCCTGCCTGATGTCGCTGCTGACGGCTGTGGAGAAGACGATGGGCTGCGGACCGGTGGCGACCAGTTTGTCGATGGTGCCCACCACGGATCTGGCCTGTTCGACGGTGGTAATGAACGGGACCGTGATGCGGTCAAAGTTATTCGCGGGGAACTGCGTCAACAAGGTGTTGCCGAGCGTTTCCGCGGTGATGCCGGTGCTGTCCGAAAGGAAGTAGACAGGCCGAATCTCGTCATTGGTCATGAACGCATTCTCCACCGGGGAGCCGACACGGAAAAATCACGCGGCAGAAACACTCCGGCAACCTGGCCGGGGCATGCTGGGCGTACGGGGACAACCAGCAGGGGGCACAGCATGATCACTGACCAGGTACAGAGCTTAAGAATCCAACCCGGCGACCACATCGAGGCGTGGCACAACGGCAAGCTGTTCCACAAAGGCCGGGTGACTGACGTCGTCCGTTCCCTGGAACTGATCTGGATCATGGACGCGAGGACCGGCACGCGGAAGCTGCTGGACCCGGACGCTCTGGAGATCATCCGGGTGCGGGACTAACGTGGTGCCTGGTGGGCCGCCCGGCTGCGGCGGCCCACCAGGACAGACAAGAGCTGCGAGAGTTGGGCCGCACGTTCGCACCTTTGGAGGTCGGTCATGCCGCCACGCAGCTTCTCGCGCCGCACCCGTTCGGTCCCGGATCACGGAACTTCACGAGGTGCTCGCCAAACTCGCCATTACCGGCCCCTATGTTCTTCTAGGCCACTCGATCGCTGGCTTCACCACCCTGCACTACGCCAACAAATACCCCGCGGAAGTCTCTGCCGTCATCGGCATCGACCCCACAGTGCCTACCGCAACCACGGCCCCCACTGAAGGTCCGGCACCTGCCGAGCTGCCGCCGTCGGGAAATTTCTGGGAACGGATCCCTTCCACAATTGGCTTGGTCCGCTGGGCCGCGGCCCTGGGCCTCACAGACCCGGCCGGCGACGGCTATAGCGGGACCGAAATTGATCAAATGCGCATGCTGCAGAGCTGGAACTATGGCAACCAGGCGCTCACCGACGAAACGAACCGGCTTGGGGAGAACGCCATGAAACTTCAGGCCCTCCGCTACCCGGACCAGCTTCCGGTGCTTCAGTTCCTCGCTCAGGAAACCATCCAGCAACAGCCTGAATGGCAGGCCGCCCATGAACGCCAGCTGCTCAACGTCACCCTTCATGAGTTGGTGGTTCTTGACGGCCAGCACTACCTGCACTGGACCCAGTCCAAGGAGCTGGCGAAAAGGATTGATTCGTTCTGGGCAGGACGCCGTGACAGGCCAGCATAGGTTCTGCGCGGCCGGATAGCTCGTGGGGACCGCCGATCGGCCTATGTCCACATCGAACGGGACTTGCGCCGAATCAGGTACTCGTGAAACTTGGGCGCCGTGTATTCGTAGAGGCCCTTTTGCAGCCGGTAGACCACTCCCTGGTCCGCTAGCCTGCCCATCAGGACGTTGACGTTGCCTTGTTTGCGGGAAGTGACGTTGTGTATGTCGGCCGTCCGCAGCGGCGGATAGTCGCAGTCGCCGGTGAGCAGGAGGAGGTCCTGCTCGGCAGGGGTTAGGGAGTCGAGCCGGGGAGAGTAGAAATCGTGGTCCAAGCGTTTGAAGATCGACTCGCGGAGACCTTTCAGCAGGTCCGCGGTCAGGACGTTCGATGAAGTATCGACGGCATCGTCCCAGAGCTCGGCACCCCACAGCTGCACGAAGTACGGATAGCCTTCCACGTCGTCCATCACGGCGCTAAGGAGGTCTTCGCTGGCCTCTTTGCCGGTGCCATCCAGTGGACGAAGGAACGCTTCACGGGTCTGATCCCGCGTCAGGCGCCCTACCTCTTCTCCGCGGAACATCCGCTCGCTATAGGTTCGAGCCTTGAGCAGGTTCGCGATCAAGGTCGGCAGTCCGCACAGCACGAGTGCAACCGGCACCTGCTGTTCCTGGAGTGTGTTGACTGCGGCGATGAGCAGTGACAGCGGATGCTGCCCGTCGCGGTCCTTGTCGTCCACGAGTACCTGCGCCTCGTCGAGCATCAGGACAAGGCCGGCCCTTCCGGACCTCACCGCGATCCGAGCCGTTTCCAGAAGGTCGGCTGCAAGGTTGGATTCCTTCGAATTTGCCGAGCCCCCCAGAGACACAGCGACATCTTCAAATGTCATGGTCGCCAGCGATCGCGCACCACTGATGACGGCCTCCGTCTTCTGGCGAAAACTTTCGGTCCGTGAAACTTGGGCCTGAACGTCCAGGAGAAGATCGTGGAGCACTCCGACTATGGCGTCTTCGCGATTGTGTCGAGGCTCTAACTGCAACCTGCCGACGGCCCAGTTGAGCTCCCGCTTAGTCACTTCTTCGAAGTGCTTGAGCAACACGGTCTTCCCCACTCCGCGGAGCCCGGTAATGCGATAGTTGGCCGGAATCTCGGGGGCTCCCCTGAGTATCGCCCGCAGGATTCGTTCCTGACTTTCACGTCCCGCCAGAAAGAGAGGTGTGTTGGCCGCTCCAGGACGATATGGGTTTTTTATAGGAACTCCCCCGGCTATTCAGTACTTACAAAATATTGTTATTATTCATGATTCTAACAGATATCCTTTAGAAGCGAGTGACCGGGTAGCTTGTGGGCACTCTGCGTTCGGCCTAGATTTGGGCATGACCAATTCGCCCGAACACGAACTGCTCCTGGAGCTGCAGGACCTGATTATCGGCACGGGATCGGTGGCTGACTTCCTGGGCGGGTTCTCCATCATCGCCGCGTCCGCGCTGAGCCGATCCGCCGGCGCAACGGTGGAATGCGGAGTCACCCTCAAGCACGCCAGGAAAACCACAACGGTGGGCGGGAGCACTGAGCGCGCCATCCACCTGGACCGCATTGAACAGGCCGTGGGCGAAGGGCCCTGCATCGCAGCGTTGCAGGCGGGGACCCCTGTCCTGCTGGCCGACGTCCGCACTGACCCGCGCTGGCCGACCTATCAGGGACGCCTGATTGAGGAGGGCATCCACAGCGTCCTCGGCGTCCCCCTCGAAATCGGTGAAAACGCGGCCGCCGTCCTGAACTTCTTCGCGCCGGCCACCGGCGTGTTCACAGAGGACACCATCAGTGAGGCAGCCAGCTTCGCCGACGTCGCCGGCAGTGCCGTCCGCCTGGCTGTCAGGGTGGGAACCGCCGAGAGCGCAGCCGATGACCTGAGCGCTGCGATGATGAGCCGCACAGCCATCAACCTGGCCTGCGGGATCATCATGGCCCAGAACCGTTGCAGCCAGGCCGAGGCAATGTCCATCCTGATGAAGGTCTCCAGCCACCGGAACCAGAAACTCCGGGACGTGGCCGACGAGATCGTCCGGAAGGTCTCGGGCGAGGGATCCAGCACCTACTTCGACATGTAGGCGTAGCCCGCCCTCTAAGAAAAAGCGAGTACTCACTACTCGTGTGCCAGCCGGCAGGGCCTTTTACGATGAGGGCGTACCGACACATGAGGACTGGGGCATGATGATCGATCAACTGGTGGACTGGCGTGTCTCGGGGGTCCTGCTGGATATCCGCGGGCACTCGGAAGCGGCATCGGCGTGTGCCCTTGCCCGGATCGCGGCTCCCGCCGTGAGCGACATGGCCGGCTGCCCCGTGGAGAGCACAGTGACCATCGTGCGGCCGGACGGAACGCCCTTCACCGCGGCAACCACCGACCACGCCGGCGGCCTGTCCCGCTGGGACCAGCTCGCCGGACAGGGTCCCACCTCGCGGGCGCTGGACGGCCTGCTGACCATCATCCTCAACGACTGCCTGGAAACTCACTGGCAGGAATACCCGGCCAGCCTCAGGGCCGCCGGGTTCCGCTCAGCCGTCGCCTTGCCGTTGCAGCTGGAGCATGGCTACCGGGCCGCGCTGACGGTGTATTCGGCCGAAACGAACGTGTTCACCCCGGTTGTCGCCACCCAGGCACTGGCTTTCTCCGAGGTAGCGGCCAAGAGCTTGGCCCTGGCACTGCAGGTCAGGGCCGGTCTGGCCCATTCCGCGGATCTCCGCGCAGCCCTGGCCAGCCGAACCGCGATCAACACCGCCTGCGGCGTGATCATGGGCCAGAACCAGTGCTCCTACGAGTCAGCGTTCCAGATTCTTACGCTTGCATCGAGCCATCGGAACCTGACCATCCGCGACGTCGCCGAAGGGATGCTCCGCACCCTGCCAGGCGGCGTGCCGGCCACACACTTCCAGCAGCGCGCCTAAGCCGGCTCCCGCCGTCACGCATTAGCTTGCCCTCCGAACGGTTGCGCCCCGACGAACGGTTGCGCCGCACCCCACTCCCCCGAATGTAGGTAGCGCCAACTGTCGTTCTGAAGGCTCATAACGACAGTTAGCGCTACCGAGTTGGGTGGGGACGCGCGGGACCGTCAGCGCAGAACCACGGTCCGCCCGCCGTCGAGCATTACCCGGCCTTCACAGTGCCACCGGACCGCGTTGCTCAGCGCCTTGCACTCAGCGTCGCGGCCCACGCGGACGAGGTCATCCGCGGTGTAGGTGTGGTCCACGTCGATGACCTGTTGGGCGATGATCGGTCCCTCATCCAGCTCTGCGTTGACGTAGTGCGCCGTGGCGCCCACCGTCTTGACGCCGCGGTCGTAGGCCTGGTGGTACGGCTTGGCGCCCTTGAAGCTGGGGAGGAACGAGTGGTGGATGTTGATGGTTTTGCCCGTCAACTTCGCCGACAGCTCGTCGCTGAGGACCTGCATGTAGCGGGCCAGGACCACCAGTTCCACATCGAACTCATGCACGAGCTCCAGCAGGCGGGCTTCCTGCGCCGGCTTGGTTTCCTTGGTGACCGGGAGGTGGAAGAACGGGATGTCGTGCCACTTGACCAGTTCCTCGTGGTCCGTGTGGTTGGAGACCACGGCCACGATTTCCACCGGAAGATCACCCGTGCGGGCCCGGAACAGCAGGTCGTTGAGGCAGTGCCCGAACTTGGACACCATCACCAGGACCCGGCGCTTGCGGCCGTGCGGCTCCAGCTGCCAGTTCATGGCCCATTCAGCGGCCAGCGGCTCGAAATCCGCGCGCAGTTCCTCTGTGCTGAAGGCCGCCTTCCCGGCCGCGAAATGCACCCGCATAAAGAACTGCTGGGCCTGGCGGTCACCGAAGTGCTTGGCGTCGATGATGTCGCAGTCATGATCCAGCAGGTACCCGGTGATCGCGTGGACAATACCCGGGGACTCGGCGCAGTTGACGGTCAGAACGTGTTCGGATTCCACTTAGCTCTCCCGCTGTGCCTTCGCATCAGCCAAGGCCTTCTCATCGGCCACAACCTTCTCGCCGGCGAGGTCCTTCTGGAACTCCGCGTAGCGGGCCAGGTGGGCCGGGCGCTTGCGCAGGATCAACCAGGCGGCGCCGAGGATGACGAACCAGACCGGGGTGACCAGCAGCGCCACCAGCGTGTCCGGCTGCGTGGTCAGCGCCCACAGGACGAAGGCGAAGAACGCGAAGACCACCCAGACCATGGGGACGCCGCCGGGCATCTTGTACTTGGACGACTCGTGCAGGTGCGGGCGGCGTGACCGGAACTTCAGGTAGCTGGCCAGGATGATGGACCAGACAAACACGAAGCAGACGGCGGACACGGTGGTGACCATGTCGAAGGCCTTGCCGATGTCCGAGCCCGCGTACATCAGGATGACGCCGGAGAGCAGCAGGATGCAGGAGAGGAACAGGGCGTTCTGCGGGACCTTGCGGGCGGACAGGCGGCTGAACACGGTGGGGGCGTCGCCCTCCTGGGCCAGGCCGTAGACCATGCGGGAGGTGGAGTAGATGCCGGAGTTGGCCGAGGACATGGCCGAGCTGAGCACCACCAGGTTCACCACGGTGGCTGCGGCGCCGAGGCCGGCCAGGGAGAACATGGCGATGAACGGGCTGTGGCCGGCCTGGAACTGGGTCCAGGGGGTGACCGACATAAGGATGATGAGGGCGCCTACGTAGAAGAGCAGGACGCGGATGGGGATGGAGTTGATGGCCTTGGGCAGGTTCTTCTCCGGGTCCTTGGCCTCGGCGGCGGTGGTGCCTACGAGTTCAATGCCCACAAAGGCGAACACGGCGATCTGGAAGCCGGCAACAAAGCCCATGAATTCGTTCGGGAACATCCCGCCGTGGCTCCACAGGTTCGTGAACGTGGCCGGGCCGGCGTCGGACTCGAAACCGCTGAAGATCATAAACAGGCCCACGATGATGAGCGCGGCGATGGCGATGATCTTGATGAGCGCGAACCAGAACTCGGTCTCACCGAACGCCCGCACGGTGGCGAGGTTCAGGAGCAGCAGGATGCCGATGGTGACCAGGCCGGGGATCCACAGCGGCAGCGAGGGCCAGAGTTCCTTCGAGTAGCCGGCGATGGCGATCACGTCCGCAATGCCGGTGATCACCCAGCAGAACCAGTAGGTCCAGCCGGTGAAGAAGCCGGCCCACGGGCCCAGCAGGTCGGCCGCGAAGTCGCTGAAGGATTTGTAGTTCAGGTTGGACAGCAGCAGTTCGCCCATGGCCCGCATCACGAAGAACAGCATGAAGCCGATGATCATGTAGACGAAAATGACGGACGGGCCGGCGGCCGAGATGGTCTTGCCTGACCCCATGAACAGGCCCGTGCCGATGGCGCCGCCAATGGCGATCAGCTGGATGTGCCTGTTGCTGAGCTGCCGCTCAAGGTGGGGCGGCGTGCCCGGGGTGGTGACGGTTTTAGTACTCACGTGCTGCTCCTCGAATCAATGCTGGCTGGAGTGCCGTTGTGGAAGACGCGGCCGCTTCGTTGGGGACCGCATCAAGGTTGTTGAAGCTGTAAAGGTGGATCCCTGCGATGCCGGGCTGGCTTTCGAGCCCGGCTACCAGGGTGTTGGGTGAGTAGCGGTCACCGCTGAGCAGCTTGCGCGCCAGCGGGCCTTTGCGGCTGAGGAACTTCAGGGAACTTCCGACGCCGATCTGCGTGGCCAGTGCCACCAGTTTCGTCCGCGGGACGGACCCCGCCACGCCCGCCCAGACGGGCAGGTCCACGCCTTCACGGCGCAGGAGCGCCGCGAAGTCGAGAATTTTGGGGGCATCAAAGCACATCTGGGTGACAACGTGCGTGGCCAGGTGCTGCTTGGCCACGAGCGCGTCCACCAGGTCAAGGGCGGCCACCGACGGGTGGCCTTCCGGGTAGCCGGCCACGCCTGCGCGCATCCGGCCGCCGGTGTACTGGGCGATGTCTTCGAGCAGCGGGAGGGCTGACTCGTACGGGCCCGCGGGCTGCTTCCGGTCGCCGCCGATCACAAACACTTCGCCGATGCCGGCACTGTCGCACTCCCGCATGATCCGGGACAGTTCGGCCCGGTCATTGATGCTGCGCGCGGCCAGGTGCGGGATGACGGTGTAGCCGAGCATGCTCAGCTCCACCGAGGTGCGCATGGTCCGCTCGATGCCGTGGTGCGGCAGGCACGTCATGGTGAGGGTGGTGGTCAGCGGAACCAGTGCCCGGACCTGGTCAACAATCCCGGTTGAGGGGATGATTTCGATTCTTGTAGGGAACATCTTTGGTCCTTTCCGGATATCGGGCGGTCAGCTGGCGTGGGCGGCCAGCAGTGAGCTGGCTTCCTGGCGGGTGCTGCCGGATGACTCGATGTGGGCGAGCTGGGCGGGGATTTCCCAGCCCTTCTTGCGCATCGCGGTGGCCCAGAGCCGGCCGGCACGGTAAGAGGAGCGGACCAGCGGGCCGCTCATGACACCGAGGAAGCCGATCTCCTTGGCCTCGTCCTGGAGGTCCACGAATTCCTGCGGCTTGACCCAGCGGTCCACCGGCAGGTGCCGTTCGGAGGGGCGCAGGTACTGGGTGATGGTGATCAGGTCGCAGCCGGCCTCGTGCAGGTCCCGCAGGGCCTCGGAGATCTCCTCGCGGGTCTCGCCCATGCCCAGGATCAGGTTGGACTTGGTGACCATCCCGAGGTTCCGGCCCTGGGTGATGACATCCAGGGACCGGTCGTACCGGAACGCGGGACGGATCCGCTTGAAAATCCGGGGGACGGTCTCGACGTTGTGCGCGAAGACCTCCGGCTTGGAATCGCAGATCGCCTCGATGTGCTCGGGCTTGCCGGAGAAGTCAGGGATCAAAAGTTCGACGCCGGTGCCCGGGTTCAGCTCGTGGATCTTCCGGACCGTCTCGGCGTACAGCCAGACACCCTCATCGGCCAGGTCATCCCGGGCCACCCCGGTCACGGTGGCGTAGCGCAGCTGCATGGCCAGGACCGAGCGGGCCACCTTCGTGGGTTCGAACATGTCCACCGGTGAGGGCTTGCCCGTGTCGATCTGGCAGAAATCACAGCGGCGGGTGCATTCGGAGCCGCCGATCAGGAACGTGGCTTCCTTGTCTTCCCAGCACTCAAAAATGTTCGGGCAGCCGGCCTCCTCACACACCGTGTGCAGGCCTTCCTTCTTGACCAGGTTCTTGAGCTGGACATACTCCGGACCCATCTGGACCTTCGCCTTGATCCACTCCGGCTTCCGCTCCACGGGTACTGCAGAGTTGCGCTGCTCAACACGCAGCAGCTTCCGGCCTTCTGGTGCCAGTGTCATCTGTTCTCTTCCCTTAGCATTCCACTACGTTGACGGCGAGGCCGCCCATGGCTGTTTCCTTGTATTTGGAGCTCATGTCCCTGCCGGTCTCGCGCATGGTCACGATCACCTCATCCAGGGACACCCGGTGCGTACCGTCCCCCCAGAGCGCCATCTTCGCGGCGTTGATGGCCTTCGCCGCCGCGATCGCGTTGCGTTCGATGCACGGCACCTGGACCAGCCCGCCGATCGGATCGCACGTCAGGCCCAGGTTGTGTTCCATCGCGATCTCCGCGGCATTCTCCACCTGCTGCGGTGTGCCGCCCATAACCTCAGCGAGGGCGCCGGCAGCCATGGACGACGCCGATCCCACCTCGCCCTGGCAGCCCACCTCGGCACCCGAAATGGATGCCTGCTCCTTGTACAGCACCCCGATGGCGCCGGCCGTGAGCAGGAACTTGACCACGACGTCGTCGCGGTCTTCCTGCGTGGCCTTGTCCATGCCGGGTGCGAAATGCAGTGCGTAATACAGGACTGCCGGGATGATCCCCGCGGCGCCGTTGGTGGGTGCCGTAACAACCCGACCGCCGGACGCGTTCTCCTCATTCACTGCCAGGGCGATGAGGTTCACCCATTCCTGCCAGTACTTCGAGTCCCGGTCCTTGTCCTCCTTTTCGAGCCGCTCATGCCAGTCCGGAGCACGACGGCGGACCTTCAGCCCGCCGGGCAGCAGCCCCTCACGCTTGAGGCTGGTTGCCACACATTCCTCCATGACGGAGTAGATGTGCAGCAGGCCTTCGCGGATTTCCGCCTCCGACCGGGAGGCACGTTCGTTGACGAACATGATCTCGCCGATCGACAGGCCCTTGGACTGGCAGCGGCCCAGCAGCTCCGCCGCTGTGCGGAACGGCAGCGGCAGTTCCTTCTGGGACTCGTCGAGTTCCTTCAGGGCCGCATCCTCTTCGCCTTCGCGGACAATGAAGCCGCCGCCGACGGAGAAGAACGTGGCCTTGTGCAGGACCTCGCCGTCTTTGTCGCTGACCGTGAAGGTCATGCCGTTGGTGTGCCGGGGCAGGACAGTGAGCGGGCGCAGGACCATATCCTTGACGCCGTACGGCAGTGCTACGGAACCGGCGAGCTGGAGGGTGCCTGTGTCGGCGATGGTGGCGAGCCGTTCCTCCACCTCGGCCGGCAGGATCTTTTCGGGGTGGAAACCTTCCAGGCCCAGCAGGATGGCCGTCATGGTGCCGTGGCCGTGGCCCGTGGCCGCCAGCGACCCGTACAGGTCCACCCGCAGCCCGGCCACCTTGTCCAAGTGGCCGGAGCCCTTGAGCTCCTCGGCAAACACGGCAGCAGCCCGCATGGGACCAACTGTGTGCGAACTCGACGGCCCGATCCCGACGGAGAACAAATCAAAGACTCCAACGGCCATGTGCGTTTCCTAACTAAGTAGTGGTCGGGTTGGGTGGCGCCTGGCCGAATTCCTCCGCGTGCTGGCTCGTTCCTCGCCTCTGACGCACGCTTCCGGAATCCGCCCAGCCACCCGTGCACGTCACCAAAGGCGACGGGCCCCGCGAGGGCCGGTGGGGCTGGCATCCGGCAGCGTGCGTCAAAGCGACGAAGGAGCAGCACGCCGAGGATGCCAGCCTCACCGGCACCGGGAGTGCATCAGCTGAGTGTTGCGACTGACGGGTACAGCGGGTGGGCGGCGGCGAGTGCCTCTACCCGGTGACGCAGGCCCGAAAGGTCCGCGTCGGCGTCGGCAATCAATGCCTCGGCGATGATGTCCGCAACTTCACGGAAGGCTGCCTCGCCGAAACCACGGGTGGCCAGCGCGGGGGTGCCGATCCGGAGGCCGGAGGTGACCATCGGCGGGCGGGGATCGAACGGTACGGCGTTGCGGTTGACGGTGATGTCAATCGCGGCCAGGCGGTCCTCGGCCTGCTGGCCGTCGAGCTCGCAGTTGCGCAGGTCAACCAGGACCAGGTGCACGTCGGTGCCGCCGGAGATCACGTTGATGCCCTTGGCGGTGACGTCCGGCTGGACCAGGCGGTCGGCCAGGATGCTGGCGCCGGCCAGGACGCGCTCCTGGCGCTCCTTGAACTCAGGCGTCGCTGCGATCTTGAAGGCCACGGCCTTGCCGGCGATGACGTGCTCCAGCGGGCCGCCCTGCTGTCCCGGGAAGACCGCCGAGTTGATCTTCTTGGCGATCGCGGCGTCGTTGGAGAGGATGATGCCGCCGCGCGGACCGGCGAGGGTCTTGTGCGTGGTGGACGTGACCACGTGGGCGTGGGGCACCGGGCTCGGGTGCAGGCCAGCTGCAACCAGACCGGCGAAGTGCGCCATGTCCACCATCAGGAAGGCACCCACCAGATCGGCGATCCGGCGGAACTCGGCGAAGTCCAACTGGCGGGCGTAGGCCGACCAGCCGGCAACGATCAGCTGCGGCTTGTGCTCCAGCGCCAGGCGCTCCACCTCAGCCATGTCAATGGTGTGGGTGTCTTCGCGGACCTGGTACGGGACCACGTTGTAGAGCTTGCCGGAGAAGTTGATCTTCATGCCGTGGGTCAGGTGCCCGCCGTGGGCCAGGTTCAGGCCCATGATGGTATCGCCCGGCTTGATCAGCGCGTGCATGACCGAGGCGTTGGCCTGGGCGCCGGAGTGCGGCTGCACGTTGGCGAACTCGGCACCGAACAGGGCCTTGACGCGGTCGATGGCCAACTGCTCGATGACGTCCACGTGCTCGCAGCCACCGTAGTAGCGCTTGCCCGGGTACCCCTCGGCGTACTTGTTGGTCAGGACCGAACCCTGGGCCTGCATCACGGCAACAGCCGTGTGGTTCTCGGAGGCGATCATTTCCAGGCCATTGCGCTGGCGGCGCAGTTCGTCGTCGATCTTGACGGCGATCTCCGGGTCCAGCACCGACAGGTCAGTGTCCAGGCTCGCGGAAACTACCTGCTCAAAAACTGCGGTGCCTGCTGCCACGGCGCTCACAGCTCGCCACCGTTTACTTCGGCGTATTCCTGCGCGGACAGCAGCGGACCCTCTTCGGTCACGGTGACCTTGAACAGCCAGCCGGCACCGTAGGGATCGGAGTTGATCAGTGCGGGATCGCTCACGGCACCGTCATTGATTTCCGTGACCTCGCCCGTCACCGGGGAGTACAGGTCAGAGACGGACTTGGTGGACTCGATCTCGCCGCAGGTCTCCCCCGCAGTCACAGTGGAGCCAACCTCGGGCAGGTCCACGTAGACGATGTCGCCCAGCGCCTCAGCGGCAACAGCGGACACGCCAACAACGGACGGACCAGAGCCATCAAGCGCGATCCACTCGTGCTCGGCGGAGTACTTCAGTTCAGCGGCAACCTTAGCCATGTGTATGTTTCCTTAAGTTTGGAGTGCAAGAAGTGAGAGAGCGTTGGCCCAAAACGTGCATTAAGTGAGAGAGGGTTCGGGGTGGTGGTTGGCTCGAGGGGCCGGCGGGCCGGGGTTTTCGAAAGCGTGCGTCAGAGCGACGAAGTGGGCCCACACCGGCAGGGTTCCCTGGCCGAGCTTGCGAGGCTAGGGTGCCGATGGGGCGCAGCACGCGTGAAAACTCCGGCTTGCCGGTTCCGGACCCAACTCAGCCCCACCGACCGAAGACTACTTATGGCGCTTGTAGAACGGCAGGGCGACAACCTCGAAAGGTTCTGCCTTGCCGCGCAAATCGATGTCCAGGGCGGTGCCAATCTCGGCGTGCTCGACGTCGACATAGGCCATGGCGACCGGGTAGCCAAGGGTGGGGCTGGGCTGGCCGGAGGTGACTTCGCCAACCACTGCGCCGTCCTTGAGCACCGGGTAGTGCCCGCGGCCGGCGCGACGGCCGAGTCCCTTCAAGCCCACAAGCTTACGCTTCGAACCGGCTTCCTTGGCGGCTTCCAGGGCAGAGCGGCCCACGAAGTCGCCTTCCTTGCTCTTGAGCGCCACAACGCCACCCAGGCCGGCGTCGAACGGTGACCCTTCGAGGGACAGCTCGTTGCCGTAGAGCGGCATGCCGGCTTCGAGGCGGAGTGAATCGCGGGAGGCGAGGCCGCACGGAACGATGCCGAACTCAGCCCCCGCTTCGGCGACGGATGCCCACAGGGAGGCGGCGCCGTCGTTCGGTACAAAGAGCTCGAAACCGTCCTCGCCGGTGTAACCGGTGCGGGCGAGGATGACGTTGTGGCCGGCCACGGTGAGCTCGTTGAACGCGTAGTACTTCAGGTCGGTGACCAGCGCGTGCTGGGCCTCCGCGGTCAGCTTGAGCAGGATGGCTTCGGCTTTGGGGCCCTGGACCGCGATCAGCGAGGTGATCGCGGACGCGTCCTCCACCTTGACGTTGAACGCCACGGCGCGTTCGGCCAGGGCGACGGCGACGGTGGGGGCGTTGCCCGCGTTGGGGACCACGAGGTACTTCTCGTCGCCAAAACGGTAGACGATGAGGTCATCGATGATGCCGCCGTCGGCGTTGCAGATGAGCGAGTACTTGGCCTTGCCGTCCGCGATGGCGGAGAGCTTGCCCACCAGTGCGTAGTCCAGGAACTCGCCGGCTTCCAGGCCGGAGACCCAGATTTCGCCCATGTGGGAGAGGTCGAACAGGCCGGCAGCGTTGCGCACTGCGTGGTGCTCGGCCAGCTCGGAGCTGTACTTCAGGGGCATCTGCCAGCCACCGAAATCGGTGAAGGAAGCGCCGAGTTTCTTGTGCTCTTCGTAGAGAGCGGTGTAGTTCTCAGTCATTATGAAAGCCTTTCATACGAAACTAGTTCGCGAATTCTTCGATGGGCGGGCAGGAGCAGATCAGGTTGCGGTCCCCGGCTGCGCCGTCGATGCGGCCGACGGGCGGGAAATACTTGTCCTGCTTGAGGTGATGGACCGGGAAGGCGGCCTGCTCGCGCGGGTACTCGCGGGCCCAGTCGGAAGAGACGACGGCGGACGCGGTGTGGGGTGCGTGGCGCAGCGGGCTGTTCTCCACGGTGAAGTCACCGTTGGCCACCTGGTCGATTTCCTTCCGGATGGTGATCATCGCGTCGATAAACCGGTCGATCTCCACGAGGTCCTCGGACTCCGTGGGCTCCACCATCAGCGTGCCGGCAACCGGGAAGGCCAGGGTGGGGGCGTGGAAGCCGTAGTCGATGAGGCGCTTGGCCACATCCTCCGCGGTAACGCCGGTATTCGCCGTCAGATCACGCAGGTCCAGGATGCACTCATGCGCCACCAGACCGCCCTCACCCGTGTAGAGGACCGGGAAGTACTCGTTCAGCCGTGCCGCCACGTAGTTGGCTGCGAGCAGCGCGGACTTGGTGGCCTCGGTCAGGCCTTCGGCGCCCATGAGCTTCACGTAGGCCCAGGAGATGGGCAGGACGCCGGCGGAACCGAAGTTGGATGCGCTGATGGCCACGCCGTGGCCGGCTTCGTGGGCCGCCTTGTTGGCGTCACCGGGCATAAACGGTGCCAGGTGGGCCTTGGCCGCGACCGGGCCCACACCCGGACCGCCGCCGCCATGCGGGATGCAGAAGGTCTTGTGCAGGTTCAGGTGCGAGACGTCGCCGCCGAACTTGCCCGGCTGCGCCAGTCCCACAAGCGCATTCAGGTTGGCACCGTCCACGTACACCTGGCCGCCCGCAGCGTGCACGGCGTCGCAGATTTCGGTCACGTCGGCGTCGTAGACACCGTGGGTGGAGGGGTAGGTGATCATGATGGCCGAGAGGACGTCCTTGTGGGCCTCGATCTTGGCGTTCAGGTCCGCGTGGTCGATGCTGCCGTCCGCAGCGGTGGCCACAACGACAACCTTCATGCCGGCCAGGACAGCGGAGGCGGCGTTGGTGCCGTGGGCGGAGGCCGGGATCAGGCAGACCGTACGCTGGTCATCGCCGCGGGACAGGTGGTAACCGCGGATCGCCAGCAGGCCCGCGAGCTCACCCTGGGAACCGGCGTTCGGCTGCAGGGAGACCTGGTCGTAGCCGGTAA
>NZ_JBWZCI010000016.1:0-97712 GCF_059383495.1 Pseudarthrobacter sp. RHLT3-21 | reverse complement strand
CGCTCGGTTACCGACGGCCTAACGAAGTCCACTATGGTTATCAACAGCCAGCACTGGCAGCGTAGAAGAATTCACCAATTCCGCTGTCCGAAATCCTCGCGGCAGCTCAAACCTGTTTTTGCTCGAATCGGCCGCGGCAGTGCTGGCTGCGCTTTGGGTGCTGTTCCGCGGCAGCAGAGCCTCCTTTGCCCTGGCCCTGATGGTGGCCCTGAGCGCATTTGTGGCCGTGGTGTTGTACCGGTACGTGGATATTCCGGCCTTCGGACCCCTCCCTGCCATGTATGAGCCGGTGTGGTTTTTTGAGAAGTCCCTCAGCGCCGTGGCTGAAGGAGCCGGAGCGCTACTGGCCGCTGCGGGCCTGGTGCGGATCGCCCCCAAGCGCCGCTGACGGGTGGCAGGATCTCAGAGCGCGTATCGTCCGATGCGAAGGCCGTTGTTGCAGCAGGCGCCGCCGCATCCATTCTTCGCCGCGCACCCCGCTTCTAAACCCTGGCGGACCGGAAGACTCTGCTGCGGGCCGTCCTCATGGGCCTTTGTTGCCCGGCGGACCCTCTCCTGGTCGTCGTGGGTTGCGCTGCCCTCATTCTCGACGCCGTCGACGGTCCGGTCGCCCGGCGTGCCGCCCCAGTTGACCCTTATGCGGCGGGGGAGGCGGAATCTACCGGAACGGGACGAAGCACTTTCAGGGCCCCTGCCCAGGCGATGACCTGGTCGAACACTGCCAGCAATCTTTTCTCTGCCGCCTCCGAGGGCTTGAACGTACGGTAATTCTCAAACTCCGTTGCCAGGTTCAAGGCCACTTGCGCCCGTACATCGGCCAGTTGCAGCTCACCTGCCACCGCACGTAGATGCTCCACAGCCCGGGTGCCACCGGCATTGCCATAACTGACGAAGGCGGCTGACTTGTTGTTCCACTCAAGGTAGAGATAGTCGAGGGCGTTCTTCAAGGCCGCCGGAATGGAATGGTTGTACTCGCCCGTGACAAAGATGTAACCGTCAAAGCGGCCCACAGCCTGGGACCAGGACTTTGTGTGCGCGTGGTTGTATTGGCCCCGCGACGGCGGTCTGGGCTCATCCAGCAGGGGGAGGTCGAAGTCAGCGACGTCCAGGAAACCGAAGCTCGCATCGGTACGTTCCAGGGCTCGCGCGTACACCCAGTCCGCCACCGCCTTCCCCAGCCGTGAGGGCCTAGTGCTCCCCAGCACAATTGCAATCCGGATCATGGCAGAAACCCTTTCGTCAACGAAACTGCCCCTATCCAGACAACGCTCCAGGTGCCGGGAAGCTTCCGATGAGGACGTTTGCACCGGTGATCATTGCGGCGACGTCGCTGGCGAGGTAGGCGAGAAGCGATGCCACTTCCTCGGACTTCATGCGATCAGGGCATCGGTGCGGGTGGGAGGTTCTTGGCGGCGGGCCCTTGGATGACGGTGCCCTCGGTGGTGAATCGGGAGCCGTGGCAGGGGCAGTCCCAGGTGGCGTCGGCTGTGTTGAAGCCGACGGTGCAGCCCAGGTGTGTGCAGGTGGCGGAGACGGCGTGTACCTGCCCGTGTGCGTCTTTGTAGACGGCCGTGTTTTCGCCGTTGACCGTGATGACTTTCCCCTCTCCCGGCGACACCTCCGTTTGGCCGGGCTGGCCGCGGAGTTTGCTGGCCAGGACAGCTGCTACGGTCTTGATGTTCTCCTTCACGAACCGCCTCGCGCTGGCTGCCGGGGTAATCCGGTTGCTGTTGAACACCGAGGCCCAGGGGTTCTCCCGGCCGTTGATGGTGTCCGTGAGGATGAGTGCGGCCGCGGTTCCGTTGGACAGGCCCCATTTGCGCAGACCGGTGATCACGTACACGTGTTTGGCGGTGGGGGACATCAGTCCGGCGTAGGGCAGCCCGTCGAGCGGGATGCCGTCCTGGGTTGACCAGCGGTCGGCGACCTTGTCTACGCCGAGGCGATCGTGGGCGAAGGCTGCGAGTCTGCGGTACCGCGCGGCAGTGTCGCCGGACTCTGATATGCGGTGGCCCTCGCCGCCGGTCAGCATATAGCTTGTGCCGTTGACGCTGGCGGCCAGAATGGACCGCATCGGTTCGTCGACGCTGATGAACGTTGCGTCCGGCGGTGGAGTTTCCACGCGTCCGGCGACAATGTAGGAGCGGTGCGGATGACACCGCAGGTAGAACAGGCCCTGGCCGCCGAACGGCACATTCGAGGCGACGATGATGTCGCGGGCCCGGACGGTGCCCTGGCCAGTATCGACGACGGCCGGGGCGCCGTCGTGGATTCGCTGCGCCCGGGTCTGCTCGAAGACGAAGCTGCCCTCACCATCAACCACGCGGGCCAGACCCTGAAGGTATTTCACGGCATGGATTTGCGCCTGCCCATCGAATCGGACCGCACCCTTGACCGGGAAGGGCAGCGGCACCTCGGTGGTGAAGGTGGCGGGCAGGCCGAGCCGGGCCGCAAGCTGGGCTTCCCCGCGCACGAGGTCGAGCGCGTCATCGGACTCGGCGTAGGTGTAGTTGGCGACGCGGCGGAAGTCGCAGTCGATGGCTTCCTCCGCCACCAGTAGAGCGACGTGTTCGACCGCGGCCTGGTTGGCCTCCCCGTAGGTGCGCGCGATGTCGTTGCCGTGTCGGCGTGCCAGTTCCGTATAGGCAAGGCGGTGAAGGGAGGTGACTTTGCCGGTGGTGTGGCCGGTGACGCCGGTTCCGACGCGGGCGGTCTCGATGACCGCGACGGTCCGGCCGGTGCGTTTGAGCGCCAACGCGGCGGTCAGCCCGGCGATGCCCGCCCCGATGACCGCGACGTCCACCTCCAGATCCCCGCGCTGGACCGGATAATCGGTGGTTCCGGCGGTGGCGACCCAGAGGGAGCGTGGTTCACCTTCCGGCCGTCCACTGTTCGATGCGTCATTCACTGCGTCACCTCAGGATCACCCGGTACTGCTCGGCTGTGTTAAGGCTGCGTCAGCGGCCGCCGACGCCGAGGGACTGACGCCCGCCGTCGTCGGTTTCCACGAACCATGGCGTTATGTGCCGCTGCCCTTCATCTTCTCCATGGCATCCCTTCCGAGCCAGAGGCCCAAACCGACCATGCCGACGCCCAGAACCCGGTGCAACCAGTTGTCAGCCGTGTTGAACGGGACGAAGTTGGCGGCCGCGTTCATGTCGATGACCAGGCCGTAAATCCACAGGAGCAGGTAGACGATGCCGCCGCCGAGCAGGAACCAGCGGGCCATCGGGTTTGTCCGGGCCATTGCAATGCCAGCCACGCCGAACAGCAAATGCACGATGTTGTGCAGCACCGACACTTGGAAGACGCCAAGGAGCATGGCCCCGGACTCATGTCCGGTGAAGGTCATGGCGCCGTAATTGGTGGTGATTCCCGGGATGAACCCGAGGACTCCAACCAGCAGGAAAACCGCACCAATACCCCCTTTCACGCTGTTTGCCGGCTCTTCAGGTGGAGAGCCGGCCTCGCGGCAAGGAGTCGCAGGAATCCTGCCGACGCCCACATCGTACTCCTGAAAACCGCGTGTGGGCAGGGGAAACAGTGCCTTGGGCGCCTCGGCCAGGCGTGACCGGCCGCGGCCATCTTTTCCAGAAGTCACCGTCGCTGACATGCTTGTGTTGTGACCTTAGCCTCGACGCAGCCACCCCGCACCGCACTCAGCTGGAAGCTGCTGCCTGCGGCGCTGCTCTCGCTGTCCGGAGTGCTGCTATTCGGCGTCGAGAATGACGCCGTGGGCTACAGTGTGCTCGCGTTGAGCCTGGTCACGGCCGCGCTGATCGACCGTGAATTCGTGCGGCACCTCGCGCTGATTGCGGCGGGAATGGTGATCATCAGCGCGGTACCGCTGAACGCGGATTTGAGCATCTCGCACATGACCCTGATGGGTGGTGCCCTCGCGTTGGCCGTGCTGGTGCCGTGGCTGGTGTCGCGGTTCGTCTACCGCGAGAAGATCATCAAATTTCCGGTCAACACGGGCCGCAAATGGCCTCTGTCAGCGAAGCTGTACCTGCTTGCCGTTGTAGCACTCGGCTACTGCATTCTGCCCGTCTACCTGATCCGCACGGGGGTGTATCAGAACTGGCCGGACGCCTCCGACCCCACCATCTTCTGGCGGCTGTTTCTCGGCGTGAACGCAGTTGGAATTTGGGACGAGCTGTTCTTCATCTGTACCACCTTCACGCTCCTGCGGCGGCACTTCCCGGACTGGCTCGCCAACATCTTGCAGGCAGTGGTCTTCTCGTCATTCCTGTGGGAGATCGGCTACATGGCCTGGGGTCCGCTCCTGACGTTCCCGTTCGCGCTACTGCAGGGCTACACCTTCAAACTGACAAAGTCGTTCACCTACGTCGTGACAGTGCACCTAGTCTTCGACTTCGTGCTGTTCCTCGCGCTGGTGCACGCGCACAACCGCGACTGGCTGCCGATCTTCTTGTACTGAGGCCGCTCAGACAGCGGTCCCGCGGAATTGCGAGAAGGCCTGGGTATTCTCGCCGTCCTCGAAAATGCGTGAGGCAGACCCGACGATCAGGCTGTCGGGTTCATTTACGAGGTCGGTGTCCTTGTCCTCGTAATCGAACATGTGCAGGACGTGGCGCATGGCTTCCACCCTGGCCCGCTTCTTGACCACTGTCCATGGCGCCCAGTCCGTGTCCGTGGCCAGGAACATGGATTCCTTGGCTGCGGTGTAGGAGTCCCACTTGTCCAGGGGGAGCGAGGTCCATGGGGGAGAGCTTCCATTGCCGGACGGGGTCCACCTGGCGGATCGCGACCCGGGTCAGCTGTTCGGTACGGGAGACGGAGAACCAGAACTTCACGACGTCGATGCCATCGTTGGTGAGGACCTGTTCGAAGGCAGGGGCTTGGCTGAGGAAGCTGTGGTATTGATCCTCCGTGCAGAATCCCATGACGCGTTCGACGCCGGAACGGTTGTACCAAGAGCGGTCGTACATGGTGATTTCGCCCGCGGCCGGCAGATGGGCGACGTAGCGCTGGAAGTACCATTGTGACTGCTCACGCTCGCTGGGCTTTTCCAGTGCCACCACGTGGGCTCCGCGAGGATTGAGGTGCTCGGTGAAGCGCTTGATGGCCCCGCCTTTGCCGGCTGCGTCCCGTCCCTCGAAGACCATCACCAGGCGGCGGCCTGTGGCTTTGATCCATTTTTGGAGTTTGAGCAGCTCGATCTGCAGCAGCCGCTTCTCCAGTTCGTACTGATCCCGGGTCATTCTCTCGGCATAGGGATAGCCCTCGCGCCAGGTGTCAACCGGGGTGCCGTCAGGCGAGATGAGGACGGGATCGTCGTCATCAGTATCGAGCACAGTAAAGCCATGGCGGGAAAGGTCGAGTACGTTCACGACGTCGAGGCTACGTCCCAGCGATGAATGGACGGTTAACAACCCGCTGGGAGCGCTTGGAGGCGGACGATTTCCAGCCCTGCGATCTCCAGCCACCCCTACAGGCGCAACGTCACGGCATCCCGGCCAAGTGCGCGCAAGCGTCCCACAAGCGCTTCCGGGCTTCGGGGTCCGATCCCATACCTGGCGTCGGGAGCTCCTTGCGTTTGGCCCACAGCTTTCCGGAGACTCCCGCTGTTTCGCGTGACGTGGCGAGCCAGAGCGGTGTATCTGCTGCTTTGTCGGCCGGTGCGCCGAACGTGTTTGTGATCCAGCGGAAAGGCCCTCCGACGTCCTGCAGCAGCGAAGTGTTCTTGACCAATCCCGGATGGACGGCATTGGCCACAACGTCCGAGCCGCGCAGGCGCTCAGCGAACTCCTGCGTGAGCAGAACACGGGCGAGCATTGTGGGCGGCGTCGAACGAAGGTAGCTGTACTTGCCCGTCGCAGTCTGGAGGTCGTCGAAGTTCAGCTTGGCATTGCCATACCGGGACGCGATGTTGACAATGCGGGAAACTCGCGGCGAAGTGTCAGGGCGATCCGCAGTTCCGGCGTCGCCGCCTGTATCGGCGGGGTGCGTGAGCGCGTCCAGCAGCAGGTTGGTCAGCAGGAAGTAGGCCATGACGTTGGTGGCGAAGGTCAGTTCGAGTCCGTCGACAGTCACGTGGCGCTCCTTTCGGAACACGCCGGCTGCGTTGACCAGCACGTCGAGCCGTTCGTGGCGGGACAGGAAGTCAGCAGCCGCCGTATGGATCGAGGACTGGTCTGAGAGGTCACAGACCAGTGTCTCAAGTTTGGCGCCCGGAACGAGCCGTCGGATGCCCTTCATCGCCTTGTTGGCACGGGCTGTTGAGCGCCCCACCACGACCACTACGGCACCCTCGCGCGCAAGGCCGGTAGCCACAGCGCCTCCCAAGCCGCCGGCCGCGCCCGTCACCAGTGCCACGGTCCCATCCATGGAAGCCATCGCCTCGCCTCCTGACGCCTTGCCTATTGTCGTGCCGATGAGGTTGCCATAGAGCCGGGGGATTCCAGCGCTATTCCTCACCTCGTCAACAGCACACCACATGTGAATCGGATTGACCATACTCGTGGATAAGTTCAGCGGGAGGTAACGCTCGCCCAGCTCCGGGCTGTTTATGAGGCTGTCTGGGGCACCCGCCTCGACCCCAGGAACTTTCACCGAAAGGCCACGGGAACCCCTGGTTTTCTGGAGGGCGCCGGGCTCATGCGACCGCTTGACTGACGCCCCTTAGTGACGGGGAAGAGTGGGATCCCGCAGTAGCCTGGGCTTCACCAGCCGGCCGATGGTACCGATCGCGGCGTTCCGGGTTCCTGAGCCGGCATCCATCATGGCGAATTGGCCCATCAGGCGTGAGGCCAACACCAGCCGTTGAGTTCGCGCCCTGCGTTCCTTGTCGAACGCGGCAAGACCGGCGTCGACAGAGGAAGCCTGCGCCACGCACCGCCCCAGCGTGGCCCCATCAACGATAGCCTCGCAGGCGCCACGTCCAAGGAAGGGCGCCATTGCGTGGGCGGCGTCGCCCACCAACGCTGTCCTTCCGGTGGTGTACGACGGCAACTTCGGCGCCTCGAAGAGTCCATGATGCAGGATGGCGTTTTCTTCGATTGTGTCAATCAACTCCCGCACGCCGCGGTGCCAGGTCCCGAAATGGTTCATCACGTGCGGCAGGTGTGGTCCATCAAACGTCTGATCGGCGCGGATGCATGCGTACCAGTTGGTCGCTTGAGGACCTGCCGGTGTGATGCCGAACAGTGCACCGGGAGCCCAGGTCTCGCCGTATTCGGTTACGGCGCCCTTGACCGTGCCCCGCCATGCGATACCTCCAAGCGAACGGGCGCGGAACCGATCACCGAAGATCCGCTGCCGGGTGCGGCTGAACGTGCCGTCTGCACCGACAACCAGCCCTGCATCGTCTAGCTGTCCGGCGTCGACGACCTGCGTGTTGAAGCTGACGTCGATGTCCCGGGCAAGCGCGGCGAGCAACGCGGGCCGGGAGACCAGGTTCAGATCGGCGCCGCCGGGGGCTGTGAGCAACGTCCGCCCGGCCGGCGTCCAGAGTCGGGTTCCTGCGTCGGCAGCAATATGGGCCCAGCCATCTGTGCGGCGTGAGGCGTCAACGCCAATGTCGTCGAGGGCTTTCATCGCCGCCGGCCACATACCCAGCATGGTGCCCGACGTCGGCAGGGCCGCGGCCTGCTCCACAACTGTCACTGACCAGCCGTGACGCTTCAGGGCACGTGCCGTGCTCAGGCCGCCGATTCCCGCCCCGATGATGACCGCTGAATGTCCCACGCCTTAAGGCTACAGACTCCACCGATGCGGTCCTTCCTCGCGTGCGGGGTTTGGGTAGGCTGGGGCGACCGTTTGGCAGTGTGCGGTCAGCATCCGTGACTTGGCGGCCGAGATTGTCGCCGGTGCCGACGAGCCCCACCCGGTCCGCATCCACTTCGATCACTGACAATTGCATCGGCCGTTCTCCCCGCCAGGAGGCGTACGGCAGCCGAACCGTGGTGCAGTGCCGCCGCCGTCGCGTCAATATCCGTACCCAGGGCATCCCACCCGGCTCACGCCGTGTGCGCTAGAATTATGTACATGACAACACTCCCGGTGGCAGAAGCTCGGTCAAATTTCTCGCGCCTTGTGGAGCGGGCGTCCACGACGCACGAGCGGTTCGAGATTACCCGGAATGGACTGCGGGCGGCTGTGCTCCTGGGTGCCGATGACTACGATGCAATGTTGGAGACTGTGGCCATTCTCTCTGACGCCAGGCTTGTCAAAGAGATCGGCCAAGGACTCCATGATCTCGAGCGTGGTGACACCTTCAACGCAGAGCAGGTAAAGGCTGCCATGCGGCCTGCAGCCGGAACGGAATGAGCACCGGTTATGACGTCCGGTTCTCGAAATCTGCACGGCGCGCACTGACGCATGGCCTGCCGGAAAAAGTGGCGGCGGCAGCGTTCGAGTTCATAACGGGTGCGCTCCGCGAGAATCCTCGTCGGCTGGGGAAGCAGCTGCAGGAGCCCCTGTATCCGCTCTATTCAGCCAGGCGCGGCGAATACAGGGTCATCTACCGGATCATTGACGACGTCCTTCTGATCGAGGTGATATCAATTGCTCACCGTCGTGACGCCTACAGATGAGAAGCGCCCTGGCGTGGAATGACAAAACCGGTACTCAACTATCAGGTACGCTGTGCCCATGTCATCAGAGACGCTGGCCAGCCACCTCACCGCCCCCACCGAAACTTTCGCCGTGGATCCGGCCCGTGTGCGGATCCTTGTCGCCCACGCCCGGCATTCTGCGGACGCCCATCTCGAGCTGATTCACACGCCCCTTACAGGTGGTCCGCTCGCCTCGCTGCCGCTGTCCACCGAGGCTGATGTCAGCGAGGCCTACACCCGGGCGGGAGCCGCCCAGGTCGAATGGGCCCGCACGTCGTTCAAGGATCGCCAGCGGATAATGGAGCGCTTCCACGACCTCGTCCTAGCCCGCCAGGACGAGGTCCTTGACTTCATCCAGCTCGAGTCGGGCAAGTCCCGGGGCCACGCCTTCGAGGAGGTTGCCGACGTCGCCGTCACGGCACGCCACTATGGCCGCGCCGCCTCCGGCTACCTCAAAACCCGCCGCCGCTCCGGCGCCTACCCGGTGTTGTCCCAGGCGCGGGAGCTGCGCCATCCCAGGGTGTGGTGGGCATCGTCTCGCCGTGGAACTACCCCTTCAGCCTCGCCGTCACGGGCGCGATCGCCGCCCTGATGGCGGGCAACGCCGTCGTCCTGCGGCCCGACCGTCAGGCGAGTTTATCGGCCCTGCTCGTGTCGAGATGCTGCGTGATGCCGGGCTTCCTGAGGGGGTCCTCGAGGTGGTCCTTGGTGACCGCGGCATCGGCCAGGCCGTCCTGGACCGGGCCGACTACGCCTGCTTCACCGGTTCGACGCCGGTGGGCCGCAAGGTTGCGGAATCCCTTGCCGGCCGGCTGATTGGCTACTCCCTCGAGCTCGGCGGGAAGAACGGCGTCTACATCGCCGACGACGCCGACCTCGACAAGGCCGTGACCGGAACCATCCGCACATGTTTCGCATCGGCAGGCCAGCTGTGCATGTCGGCAGAGCGGGTCATCGTGCACGAGACGGTGGCGGATGCCTTCACCGCAAAGCTCGTCGCCGCGGTGGAGGCCATGAAGGTCGGCACGGCGCTCGAATACGGCAATGACATGGGCTCCTCGCTTCTGCTTCCCAGCTTGAGATAGTCACGGCACACGTTGAGGATGCGAGGAGGCGCGGCGCAACCGTACTCACCGGCGGCCGGCACCGCCCGGACCTCGGTCCATATGTCTACGAGCCCACCCTGCTGGCCGGCGTCACCACGTCGATGCTCTGCCGCAATGCGGAGACGTTCGGCCCCGTCGTGGCGATCTACCGCGTAGCGGACGACGCCGAGGCCATCCGGCTCATCAACGACACCGAGTTCGGCCTGCACGGCAACGTATTCACCGGCAGTGTCCGCCGCGGCCGGGAGCTGGCCGCCAGGGTCCGAACGGGCACCGTAAGCATCAATGACTCATACACCGTCGCGTGGGGCAGCATCGGCTCGCCCATGGGCGGCATGAAGGCCTCCGGCGTGGGCCGTCGGCACGGCGCCGAAGGCATCTTGCGCTTCACCGAGAGCCAGACTGTGACGGCCCAGCACCTGCTGCCGTTCGGTCCCGCGTTCGGAATGTCCGACGGCGACCACTCCAGGCTGCTGACCTCCCTCCTGCGCGCGCTCAAGACAACGGGAAAGAAGTGAACGCCCACAACGACGGCCCGGCCGTTGACCACGATGTCGTTGTCATCGGCTCCGGTTTCGGCGGCTCGGTCGCAGCGCTGCGGCTCGCCGAGAAGGGCTACGACGTCCACGTGGTTGAGGCGGGGCGCAGGTTCGAGGACGGAGACTTTGCCAAGACTTCATGGAACCTCCGCGAGTACCTCTGGGCCCCGAAGTTTGGCTGTTTCGGCGTCCAGCGCGTCCACAAGCTCCCGGACGCACTGATTCTGGCGGGTGCCGGCGTCGGCGGTGGCTCCCTCAACTATGCGAACACGCTCTACATCCCGCCGCCACCGTTCTTCCAGGACAAGCAGTGGGGCCACATCACCGACTGGCAGGACGAGCTTGCGCCGCATTACCGGATGGGCCAGTCGATGCTGGGGGTGGTGACTAACCCGTGCGAGGGCCCGGTTGAGCAGCTGATGCGTGCCGCCGCGGACGAACTCGGCGTCGGCCACACGTTCAAGAAGGCGCCCACCGGCGTGTTTTTCGGCATGCCTGGTGTCCGCGTCCCGGACCCCTACTTCGGCGGCGCCGGGCCTGAGCGCACCGGCTGCACGGAGTGCGGCAACTGCATGGTTGGCTGCCGCGTGGGCGCGAAGAACACCCTGACGAAGAACTACCTGGGCCTGGCCGAAAAGAGGCGCCTGAATGCGCCCTGCTCTTCTTAGATTGGGGAGCTTTCACGCAGGCAGCGGTCCTCTGGGTCGATGACGCCCATGATGCGTTTGCCGATGCTCCCCAGCTGGCGCGACTGTGCCTTCGTGAGGGGATCGAACACGAGTGCCCGCACGGCTTCCACATGCCCGGGGGCTGACTCCACGATCTTCTCCAACCCCTCGTCTGTGAGCGTGGCCAGGGTGATGCGTCCGTCGGATGGATCCGTGCAGCGGCTCACCCAGCCCCGCTTCTCAAGCCTGCCCACCACCTGGGACAGGCGGGGGAGACCTGACTCGGTAAAGCCCGCCAGGTCACTCATCCGGCGGGTTCGTTCCGGAGCTTCGGACAGGCCGGCCAGGACCATGTACTCAAAGTGGGTTATGCCGGCGTCCTGCTGCAGCTGGGAGTCCAGGGCGGCGGGCAGCTTCATCATCACGCCCACGAGGGTGAGCCACACCTCACGTTCATCGGGGCTCAGCCAGCGCGGCTCCACGGGATTTTCCATAGGGCAAGTCTAGGGCATTTACTTCATGAATGAAGTTTTATGTCCGGCAAATCACTTGCGTCGTGAATTAATGTTCAGTACTGTTTACTTCAACATTCAAGTACTTCCAGACTTCCTGAGGAGCCCAGATGACCGCCATGTCCGAGACCGTCGCACGGCCATTCGAACAACCGGCCGCCGTCCGCAGCCAGGTCACCGTCCCGCTGCGCTTCCCGGATGGCTTCGCGGCCACCGCCGAGATCATGACGTTCCATGGACTGGCCGACGGTAAGGAGCACCTGCTGCTCGCGCTCGGCGAATGGGAGCAGGCCCTCCTGGACCAGGGCCCGGAACGCATAGCGCCGCTGGTCCGGCTGCACAGTGAATGCCTCACGGGCGACGTGTTCGGCAGCGAGCGCTGCGACTGCGGACCCCAGCTGCGCGAGGCCGTCGAGGAGATCGCCGCCGTCGGGGGTTTCCTGCTGTACCTCCGGCAGGAGGGGCGAGGCATCGGCCTGTACTCAAAGCTTGACGCGTACGCCCTGCAGGACACCGGCCTGGATACCTACGAAGCCAACGTGGCCCTTGGCCGGGGCGAGGACGAGCGGGACTACGGCGCCGCCGCCCAGATGCTTGGCGCGCTTGGCGCCGGCCCGATCCGCCTCCTCACCAACAACCCGGACAAAGTGGGGCAGCTGACCGCCCTCGGCGTTGACGTCTCGGAGCAGGTCCCCACCGGTGTGCACCTCTCGGGGGCAAATCGCCGCTACCTGGCGGCGAAGCGAAGCCACACCGCGCACACCATCGAGCTGCCGGCAGAGACCCTGCCAGGGGAGATCCTTCCGGCCGAGATCATTCCTTCCCATGACGAGCTGCTGGCCCGGGTGGATGCCCTCGTTCCCCGGCTGCGGGAGCGCGCGGCGGAAACCGAGGAGATCCGCCGCATCCCGGAAGCCACCATGGCTGAACTGAAGGCAGCAGGCGTGTTCCAGATGCTCGCGCCGAAGGCTGTGGGCGGTTTCGGCATGGGGCTGGAAACGTACGTGGAGGTGGTTCGCCGCCTTGCCCAGGGATGCGTCTCCACGGCCTGGAGCGTCGGGCACCTGGCGGAACATGTGTGGATGCTGGCCCGCTGGCCGCAGCAAGCCCAGGATGAAGTCTTCGCCAACGGGCCGGCCCCCTTGGCTGCCGCCACGGGCGCCCCTCCCGGTAAAGCAGAGGATGTTCCCGGCGGTTTCGCCATCTCGGGCCGCTGGAGCTTCGCCTCCGGCATCATGCACTCCGAATGGGCGCTCCTGGCCGTGCAGCACGGCGAGGTCCGCCTGCAATGCCTGGTCCCGGTGTCCGATCTTGAACTCCTGGACGTCTGGCACACGGCCGGCCTGCGGGGGACCGGAAGCAATGATCTCCGCGCGGAAAACCTGTTTGTTCCGGCGCACCGCGCCCTGGAGTGGAACCTCCTGGCGGCCGCGGACAATCCCGGCAGCCTCATCCACGCGGATCCGAACATTCACATTCCCATGGCCACGTTCCTGAACATGGTTGCTCCCGCCTCCGCTCTGGGGGCCGCTGAGCACGCCCTGGAGGTGTTCGGGGACCTGATGATGGTGCGCAAGGTCAAGCAGACAACGCAGGCGCGGCAGGCGGATTCGCCGCTCGCACAGGCCCGGTTCTCGCAGGCCTACGGGCAGGTGGCCACTGCGCGGCTGCACTGGCAGGAAGCTGTCCGGGTGGTTTCCGCGGCCTACGATCGCCGGCCTGTCGCTTTCACCGATGACGAGCGGGCTCGGTACCGGCTTTCGCTGGGTCTCAGCGGCGCGGCGTCGGCGGAGGCTGTCCGCCTCATCCTGACGGGCTCCGGCGGGAGTGTGCATCGGCTGACGCACCCGCTGCAGCGGATCCAGCGCGATGTCAATGTCCTGCTCAACCACCCATCGCTGACCATGGATCCGATTCTGGAGCAGGCAGGCCGCGGACTTCTGGACCTCGGGTTTTCCATCCCGGCGGAGCAGTTCTAGACGGCGCGGATACGACTTACTGGATATCGGCCAGCCAGAGGTCCGGGCCAAACACTTCGTACTGGATGTCTTTGGGCGAAACCCCTTTGGCGATCAGGTCACTCCTCACTGCCTGCAGGAATGGCAGCGGGCCGCAGAGGTAGTACTCGGCGTCCATGGGCAGGTTCACCGCGTTGACGTCCATGAACCCTGAGAACGTCGAGCCGGCTGGACCCTGGTCCTCGGCCGGATTCAGGAACCAGCTGTGGAGGGATCCCTCGGCCAGCCGGCTGATGTCCTCACTGACCTGCTGGCGGAGCGGAAACGAGTCCGGACTGTCATCGGCATGCAGGAGCATCACTTGGCGCTGCGAGCCGGACTTCACCAGGTGCGAAAGCATCCCGGCCATGGGTGTGATGCCGATGCCGGCGCTGGCCAGTACCACCGGCCGGTCGGTGTACTCCAGCACCACGTCGCCGAAAGGTACAGAGAGCACCACTTCGTCACCAACGCTGACGTCCTGGTGCAGCAGGTTGGACATCTCGCCGTCAGGCGTGGCGAGCCCGTGGACCCTTTTGACAGCGAAATGCCGGTGCTGCCCGTCATCGGCCCGGGTCAGGCTGTACTGCCGCGGCTGGTGTACGCCGTCCTTCATGGGCATCTTGAGAGTCACGTACTGCCCGGGCAGGGACGGCTTCACGTCCCGGTCGTCGGTCCGTTCCACAACGAACGTGACCACATCGGCTGTCTCCTGGATGCGCTGGGCCACCCGCCAGGTCCGCCAGATGGTGTCAGGTGAGAGGTGCACCGCGCCATAGAGCCCGCGTTCCTTGTTAATCAGCATGTTTCCCATCAGCCAGTACACCTCGTCCCAGGCCGCCGCGACCTCCGGCGTGACAGCATCACCCAGCACGTCCACGATGGCCCACATCAGGTGCTCATGCACGATCTGGTACTGGTCCGGACTCAGGCCCAGTGAGGCGTGTTTGTGGGCTACCCGCGACAACAGATGATCGGGCAGCTGATCCGGCTTTTCCACCAGGTAGGTGGCGAAAGCGGCGATTGATCCGGCCAGTGCCTGTTGCTGGCGGCCGTCCGCCTGGTTCCCCCGGTTGAACAGGCCATCGAGCAGGTCCGGCCTCGCGTCGAACATGTGTTTGTAGAACCGTTTGGCAATCTCTTCAATATGTTCACCGACCACAGGCAGTGTTGCCTTGATGATGGGGAGGGAGGTGTCAGAGAGCATGGTGCGTCCTTCCGTGATGACCGGCTGAACCCAGCGGTCAGTCGCCTTGGCCGTGCCAATGTAGCAGTCCGGGCCGGCTGGGAGAAGGGCTACCGGCAGGCAACCCAGGCAGTACCGTCACCTGACCGCCGGGCAGACGGGGGAGCTGGCGGCCAGCGCCATGCCGATGACCCCTTGCAGGACGGCCGGCTTCGGAGAAGGATATGTGCCCTCACTCGAGGAGGCCAACCATGCTCCAGCTTGGAAAGTTTGAACGGTACCTGATCGAGGAATTCTTCGACGACTACCGCGCCGGCGCAATGACGCACCGCACCTTCACCCGCAGGGTCGCATTCATCATGGGAAGCATGACGGCGGCATCTACCGCGATGCTGCTCGTCGGATGCACACCCGAGGAAGTCCCGCGCAGCACCGACCCCATGCCCACGCCCACCCCATCATCGTCGACGGCGGGCACCGGCACCGCTTCTGCCGGTGCTGTTCCGGGGGCCAAGAGCCCGCTCTCTGTCCCGGAAGGCGCCGCGGGGCTTACGACGGCGACCGTCCGGTTCTCTGCCGACGGAACCGATATCAACGGTTACCTCGCCCGGCCTGAATCCGGCGCAGCCGGCCCGGCGGTGCTGGTCTGCCACGAGAACCGAGGCCTGACCCCTCACATCCAGGACGTTGCCCGCCGCTTTGCCAAGGCCGGGTACGCGGCGTTGGCCCTTGACCTGCTGAGCAGGGAAGGCGGCACCGCCAGCCTTGACTCCGACGCCGTGTCAGGCGCACTGACCAGCGCCGGCGCCCAACGCCATGTTGCTGACTTCGCCGCCGCCTTTGACTATCTTCAGGCCCAGGACTTCGTGGACTCCGGACGCATCGCCATGAACGGGTACTGTTTCGGCGGCGGCATCACCTGGCAGGCGGCAACCGAGCTGGCCGGGCTGAAGGCCACCGCCGCGTTCTATGGGCCGGCGCCGGACCTGAACAAGGTGCCGGCCATCAAGGCAGCGGCGTTCGGGATCTATGCCGAACTCGACCAGCGGATCACCGGCGCGATGCCGGGCCTCCGCGACGCCTTGGACGCCACCACCGTGACGCATCAGCTCACCGTCTACCCCGGCGTCGACCATGCCTTCCACAACGACACCGGCGAGCGCTATAGCGAAACCCAGGCCACGGCTGCCTGGAACGACACCCTCGCCTGGTTCGGACAACACGTCTGAGGCTGCACAGCTGATCAGCCGCGGCATGGCGGTCCTGCCGCGGGTAGTCTTGAAGGATGAGCACCGCAATCCCACTAACGCTCACCTTCGACGGGCAATTCGCCCGGGAACTTGAGGAGCTGGCGGTTCCGTGGCAGGCGGAGGAAGCGCCTGACCCGCAGCTGCTGGTCCTGAACGAGCCGTTGGCAAGCGAGCTGGGCTTGGACCCGTCCTCGCTGCGGACGCCTGACGGAACACGGCTGCTCATCGGCAACCGGGTCCCCGAAGGTGCCACACCCGTGGCCCAGGCCTATGCCGGCCACCAGTTCGGCGGCTACTCACCCCTGCTCGGCGATGGTCGGGCCCTCCTGCTGGGTGAGGTCACGGACAGCCATGGGCGGCTTCGGGACATCCACCTTAAGGGCTCCGGCCGGACACCGTTCGCCCGCGCGGGTGACGGTCTCGCCGTCGTCGGTCCCATGCTGCGCGAGTACGTCGTCAGTGAAGCCATGCACGCCATGGGCATCCCCACCACGAGGTCCCTCGCCGTGGTGGCCACGGGCCGGCCCGTCCGCCGCGAAACCATACTGCCCGGGGCGGTGCTTACCCGGGTGGCGAGCAGCCACCTGCGAGTTGGCAGCTTCCAGTTCGCCCGCGTCAATGGCGACACGGACCTCCTGCGCCGCCTGGCCGATCATGCCATCAGCCGCCATTACCCGGACGCCGCGCTCGCCGACAAGCCCTATCTCGCGTTCCTCGATGCGGTCATAGCCGCCCAGGCGTCCCTGGTGGCGCAATGGATGCTGGTGGGCTTCGTCCACGGCGTGATGAACACCGACAACATGACCATCTCCGGCGAGACCATCGACTACGGTCCGTGTGCGTTTATGGACGCCTTTAACCCCGGCGCGGTCTACAGCTCCATCGACGCGGACGGACGCTACGCCTACGCCAACCAGCCGGTCATTGCCGAGTGGAACCTCACCCGGCTTGCCGAAGCACTCCTGCCCCTGCTCCATGAAGACCAGGATCAGGCTGTGGCGCTCGCCGTGGAGTCCCTCGGCGCCTTCCGTACGCTGTACAGCGCGGCCTGGTCAGCCGGCATGAAATCCAAGCTTGGGCTGCGCGCGGACACGCACGACGACGTCGCGTCGCCTCTGGTGAACGGTGTGCTGGCCCTGCTCCAGGAAGGTCAGGTGGATTACACGTCCTTCTTCCGGAGCCTTGGTTCGGCGGCCCGCGGCACCCCGGAAACTGCCCGGGCCATGTTCGCGGACCCGGGAGCCTTCGACGCCTGGGCCGCACCGTGGCTGGCCCTGGTGCCGGATGCGGACCTGATGGACCGGACCAACCCCGTCTACATCCCTAGGAACCACCTGGTGGAGGAGGCCCTTGACGCTGCTATTGCAGGCGACCTGGACCCCTTCAACGTCCTGGTGGACGTCCTTGCGGATCCGTACACGCCGCGGCCCGGCCTGGAACGCTACGCAGGCCCCGCCCCTGAAGCCTTCGGGAGCTACCGGACCTTCTGCGGGACCTAAGCGAACACAAGGGGTGGACGACGGCGGCACGCGGCTGGGTGCCGCCCGCCGCCGTCGTGCACGCCCGGATCACGCTACGCGGACGAAGGACGCTCCGGCGAGCCAGCTGATGGAGTGGACTTCGGTTTTGTAACCGTCCACCCCGCCACTGACAACCTGGCCGTTGCCGGCGTAGACGCCCACATGGCCGGCCGTGATGACCAGGTCACCGGCGGCAGGCGTGCCCACCGCCGTGCCGTACTGGTAGAACTGGCCCGGCGCCAGGTCTCCCACGCTCTTACCGACCGAGCGCAGCGCTTTCTCCACCATGGCAGTGCAGTCCTGCTGGAGGCCGAGCTGAGAATTGGCGGAAGCCAGGATGGCCGCGCCGACTGAGCCGGCGGGCGCCTGGGCCGCCGGTGCGGACGTTGACGCCAGCTGGATGCCGGTGTTGGTGGGGGCGGCCGGGGCCGCCGCGGCCTTCGCCACCGGGGCCGGTGCGGTGTAGCCGGCGCCGGGGATCCGGATCTGGTCGCCGGGGTAGATGATGCTGCTCAGCGAGAGTCCATTGGCGGCAAGGACGTCGTTGAGCGGGACGCCATTGGTGGCGGAAATCTGGCCCAGTGTTTCACCCGAAACGACGGTGTGGACGTTGGCCGCGGCGGGGGCCGCCGCAGCGGTGGCCTGAGCAGTAGCGGCCGGAGCCGCTGCACTGGTTTGGCCCTGGACCTGGGCAGTCCCGGAATTATCAGGGCCATGGACACCGGCCTGAGCCGGGACGCCGACGCTGAAAAGGATGCCGGACGCTGCAACAGCCACAAGGGCCGGGCGGCCGAACGTCAGGGCGCGCGCTTTGGCCGTGGAAGACAGGCCGACAAGCACGGTTGAGCGGTTAGAAACCGCACGATGGCGTGCGGAAGTGAAATTCTTGGACACGGTTGATCGCCTCTCCCATGCCTGCGGGGTGAGCTGTCGGGTTCGGGTCGGAGACACCCGGCCGGTAACGCCACCGCACGGGACGGAGCGACACCGACTTAACCCCAAGGCTTTGAAAAAGCCGTGGAAACGTGGTTCCCCCGTCCCTGCCAGTTGGAAAGTGACTGGATCCCGGTCAGCGGCAGGGCTCGGCATGCTGGCGGGAATGTCCCGGCTTGAGCCAGGCCACCGCTCGACCATAACTTCTGCTCGGCGGCAATGTCACATTCCGGTAACGGAATGTACGCGTGAAATTCACCTGTGGTTCTGCCCGGATTCCCTGCTCCTCGCTAACGATGTTGCAGGTCAGCCCCCGTAATCCGTATATGCCCGGTAAGCTCACCAACTATGTCCCGGATTGTTCAAAAAATGCGGCTGCCCGCCCTCGCAGGCGTGCTGGCGGTCGCCCTGGTGGGGTCGGCTGCGCCGCTTCCCTCACATGCCGCCGACGACGCGCCGCCGGGCGGCTATCCCTCGTGGCAGGACGTGCAGAACGCCAAGCAAAGCGAGGCCGGAAAAGCGGCAGAGGTCACCAGGATCAACGGGTTGCTGGGCGGGCTCCAGACCGAAGCGGAGGCGCTGGGCAATGCGGCCGTAACGTCCGCCGCGGAGTACGCCTTGGCCGAAGCGGCGCTTCAGGCCGCCACCTCCACCGTGGACGCCCTGACCGCCCAGACCGCACGCGCCGCGGCCGACCTGGGAAAGTACAAGAAAGAAATCGGTGCCCTGGCGGCCCAGTCGTACAAGACCGGTGGCACCAACATGGGCTTCTTCGTTGCCCTCGACGCCGTGCAGAACAACAGCATCCAAGGCCTGAATATCGTCCAGATCGTCAGCGACAAGACTGCTGCCCTGGTAAACAAATCCGCAGCCGCCGAACGCATTTCCCGCGCCCTCGCTGATCAGGAACAGGCCGCCAGGGCCGAGCGCGAGCGCCTGTCCGGCGAAGCCAGAACCAAGCTCGACGCCGCCCAGTCCGCCCAGCAGGCCATGTCCCGGCAGATCGCGGAGCAGCAGGAACACGGCCAGGAACTGACAGCGCAGTTGGCCTCCCTCAAGGGCACCACCGCTGCGGTGGAGGGGGAATTCCGGCAGGGCCAGGCGGCGTTGGCCGCGTACGAAACGGCGCAGGCCGCCAAGCGGGCCGCGGCGCAGGAACAGGCACGCCAACAGGCGGAGGCGGCAGCCAAGGCAGCTGCCCTCGCCGCTGCGCAGAAGCCGGCTCCGGCCCCACCGGCTGTACCGGGAGTGCCCGCCCCCGCTCCTGTCCCGAGCCCGACGCCGGCCCCGCCGCCCGTCGTCGTCGTGCCTTCCGTGCCGGGCGGCGCCGTGAACGATCCCGTCGGCGCAAAAAACTACGCGGCCGGGCAGCTGGCTGCCTACGGCTGGGGCCAGGACCAGTTCCAGTGCCTGGCATCACTGTGGACCAAGGAGTCCAACTGGCTGACCACCGCCACCAACCCCTACTCGGGCGCATACGGGATCGCCCAGGCGCTGCCGGCCAGTAAGTATGGGACGGCCGGCGGCGACTGGCTCACCAGTTACCGGACCCAGGTCAATTGGGGACTGTCGTACATCGCGGACCGCTACGGGTCACCATGCGGCGCGTGGAGCCATTCCGTGGCCAATAACTGGTACTGACCTGTAGGGACCGCAGCCGGGTTACGTTCCGGAGGCTTTGGCGAATTCCGCGGCGCTGAAGAATTCAATGCCGACGAAGGCTTCATCCCCGTCCACCCAGGCGTCATGCCCTGGTGGAATGGTGTAGGAATCGCCGGCGCTGATGTTGATCCGGTTGCCATCGGTGGTCTCGACGTTGAGGGCACCGGAAACGCAGTATCCGACGTGGTTGTTCTGGCAGGACTCGGTTTGGACCACCGGCTTGATGCAGTCCGACCAGCGCCAGCCGGGACTGAACGTCAACCGGCCAACCGTGTAGTCGCCCAGGTTGACGACGTCCACTTCCGTTTTCTCCGGCCGGCGCTTCTCATCCGGTGTGTTGTGGGACTTGACTGCCAGCTCGGTGACGATGTTTGTAGGCATGGCACGCAGACTTTCTCTGTGGAGTTTGTGTCTATCAGCTGTCTGTCCTTGGCGGCCAGACGGCATCTGAGGCGCTTACGATTGCCAGCATCCTCCCGCCGGCGGCGCTTGTCGAGACCTAAACCACTAGGCTTTTCCCATGCCCGATTTTGAACGGTTCCGGGTCCTGCTGGAGGAAGAGCGCACCCGGAAACTCGCGCTCCTCCCCGCCCTCCGCGCCGACATCTCATCAGCCAACGCCGCCCGCCAGGATTCCAACGTGGACGACGAACACGACCCCGAGGGCGCCACCATTGCGTTTGAGCTGTCGCAGGCATCGGCGCTCCTGCAGCAGAGCAGCTCGGGCCTTGACCAGGCGGACGCGGCCCTGGCTCGGATTGCGGCTGGTACCTACGGCATATGCGCCGTGTGCGGGGACTCCATTGCGGAGGGACGGCTCGAAGCCCGGCCGTCGACGCCGTTTTGCATCCTCCACGCCGCTGCCGGCCGGCAGGGACGGTAGCGGGCGCCATGAACCAAAGCACCGTGAACGAGAGGGTGCAGGAGGCTGCCGGCTTCATCGACGCCACCCTGCAGAACGAGGGCACCTGGTACCGGGCGGAAGATGTGGAGTCCCGGGTGGGCGGGGCACTGGGGTCCTACGGATCGTCCGTCGGAGCCGTACGCGGCACTGTCCGCGACGCCGGGAGGAAGTTCCAGGAGCTTGACCACGATGAGGTGACCCATTTGGCATCGCTCCTCTGGGGCCGGCCGGGTCCCGGCAGGCGGCCGATCTATGAGCGCCGGCTCGCCGCCGTTGTGCTGCTGCAGTCCCGGGTGGCGCTCCTCCGCCATTCTGACCTGACCAGGCTGGAGGGCTTCATCAGATCCGCGCATACGGCCGAGTTGGTGGACCCCCTGATTGGCGACGTTGTGGTGCCGCTGCTCCGGGGGCTGGGTGGCAGCGACCGCCAGCGCGCCGTCGTCGTCATCACCCGCTGGCACCAGGACCCCGACGACGCGCTCCGCCATGCTGCTCAGCTCCTCGCTCAGGGAACCGACCTGCAGCGCATTTCCGGGAACCGCGACCAGGGAAGAGTTTGACCCCTGTTCCAGGGGCGCTGTCAGCCGTACTCTGGGGCTGGAGGTGATTGCCATGGAGGCAATGCAGGGCGACAGGATCATCGTCCGGGGAAGGACCGTCGGATCCTCAGACCGGCACGGGATAATCGTCGAGGTACGTGGTCAGGAAGGCCATCCGCCCTACCTGGTCCGCTTCGACGACGGACACGAAACCGTCATGTACCCCGGCGGTGATTTCGCCGTCGAACGCGGTCACGGGGCCCAAACAGGCTAACGCGCGGCCGACGCCTGCGCGTCAGGGCCACCGGGCACCTGTCAGACTGAAGGAATGGATCACTCCTTGGCTGCCACGTCCCCTGATGCGAACCTCACGTTTCCGCCGGTCCGGACCGGTCCGCGGGACCCCGGTGACGCGTGGGTGGATGGCGGCCGCGGCAAGTTCTGGGGCAGGTTCGGTGCCGCCGGCGTCCTGGCCTATGACCCCGGCAAGGGCGTTCTCCTGCAGCACCGCGCCCTGTGGAGCCACAACGGTGGTACCTGGGGACTGCCCGGCGGAGCATTGCACCAGGGCGAGGACGCCGTCACCGGGGCCCTGCGCGAGGCGCACGAAGAAGCCGCTGTGCCGGCCGCGGATGTGAGCGTCCTCTTCACGTCTGTGCTGGACTTTGGCTACTGGTCCTACACCACCGTTATTGTGCTGGTGACCGCGCCTTTTGAGCCCGTGATCAGCGATCCGGAGAGTCTCGAACTCCAGTGGGTTCCATTGGACGACGTGGACCTGAAGGAGCTCCATCCCGGTTTTGCGGCATCGTGGCCTGACCTGCGGACGCGCATGCTGGAACTTTCTGCCCAGCGGAGTCAATAGACCCCGGAGGTCATTTCGTGCGATTGCGGCCACGCGGCGCCTGCTGAATTTTGCCGACAGACCGTCAGTATATTAGGTTAGTCTTACCTAAGTGCGGTGCGCCATGATGGTGTTCCGAACCCCTGCTGCGCGTGAGGAAGAATATGACCGCCCCGCTCTCCGTGTTGCTCAAACAGTCCACCAGCGCGGCCCACGAAGAGGCCGAGTCGTCCCCGTTTATGGGCGACCTGCTCGAGGGCAGGCTGGATGTGACCTCCGTTGCGTCCCTCACTGCCCAGCTGTACACGGTGTACGGTGCCATGGAGTCGGTGGCGCGGTCCGAGTACGGTGCTGATCCGCTGCTGGCAGGGTTCCTGGACCCCGCCCTGGAACGGACGGCGGCCCTCGAGGCGGACATGGCGTTCCACTATGGCACCGGCTGGCGGGAGCAATTGGCGGACGGCCGCATTGTCACCGTCCCCGCCACGACGGCTTACGCCACGCTGATCCACGAACACCACAGTGCCGAGTTTATGCTCGCCAACCACTACGTCCGCCTCCTCGGGGACCTGTCCGGCGGACAGATCATCCACCGCCTGGTCCAGCGGCACTACGGCATCCCCGACGACGGCCTGAACTTCTACCTTTTCCCCGGCATCGGGAAGATGAAGCAGTACAAGGACGGCTACCGGCTCCGTCTGGACGCCCTGGCGCTGCGCACGGACCGGACCGAGGCGTTGCTCGCCCACGCAGCGCACGCCTTCCGGCTCAACGGCGACATCTTCGCGGACCTGCAGTCCGCCGTCGGGGCCCGTCCGCAGCCTGCGGCCTGACCCATGGACCAGTTCCTGGATCTGCCCTTCGGCGTGGCTGCGGCCAGCCTGTTCGCCATTGTTATGCTGCGCGTCAACGCGACGTACTGGATCGGCCGGGGAGCCGCAGCAGGTGTGGAGCACACACGGTTCGCGTCCTCGTGGAACGGCCGGCGCGCCGGCCAGGCGAAAGAGCTGGTCCGCCGCTGGGGGCCGTTCGCCGTGACGCTGTCGTTCCTGACCATCGGCCTGCAGACGGCCGTCAACCTCGCCGCCGGTGCTGCGAAGATGCCGTTGCGGCGCTACCTTCCTGCCGCCGTCGCCGGTTCCATCCTGTGGGCACTGATCTACGCCACCATCGGGCTCGCCGCCGTCGAAGCATGGCTGGCGTTGGCGGCCGGCTCCCCGTGGGGGATTGTTGTGCTGGCCGCCGCGGCGGCCGGGCTTATCGCGTGGCTGCTGGTACGACGGCGGCTCAGGTCGCGGGGGAGCGCTGCCGAGCAGGCGGCGGCAGGCAATGCGGATAGGGTGGGCTGAGCCCCACAAAGACAAGCGAAAGGGTCAATGTTGACTGCTGCACTCCCGGAACTGGCCGATGGCGATTTCTACTACCAGGCGCAGGGCGGTGGCCGATTCCGCTCCACCATCCACGCCCAGGGGGCCTGGAACGAGCACGAACAGCACATGGCGCCGGCCTCCGGCCTGATGGCGGACAGCCTGGAGCGCCACGAACCCCGCGATGACATGCGCATGGCCCGGCTGAGCTACGAGATCCTGGGCCTGATCCCCGGTGGCGGCTTCCACATCGAAACCACCACCCTCCGCCCCGGCCGGACCATCGAGCTCCTGCAGGCAGAACTGGTTGCCAACGGCCGCGTGGCCATCCGTGCCACCGCGTGGCGGATGATCACCAGCGACACGTCCGCGGTTGCCGCCGTCGAGGACACCGCCATTCCTGCGCCCGATGACTGCAAACCGCTCGACGGTCCTGCCATCTGGCCAGGCGGCTACATCCGGTCCCTGGAGATGCGCGTGGCCGAGGGCCATAGGCCCGGCGCGGGCATCGTCTGGCTCCGCACCCAGCACCCCCTGACCGATAAAGCCGACGGCGGCGACCTGGCCCGCCTGATGGGGCTCATTGACACAGCCAACGGGATCGCGGCCAGGGTCCCGCCGGGCAAAGACAGCTATGCCTTCCCCAACCTGGACCTGCAGATCCACATGTACCGCAGGCCCGAGGGCGAATGGCTGGGCCTGGACAACGCCGTCTCCTTCGGAACCGACGGGATTGGCCTCACCTCCACCGTCCTGCACGATCTGCTGGGCCCCTTCGGCCGCGCCGAACAGATCCTGACGCTGCGCCGTACCTGACGGCCTCTGGCCCGTGACTACCCGACTTCCGTGACTGCCCCGCCTCTGTGACTATTTGGCGCCGGTGACATTTTTGTAGCTGTGCACCGCATTGTCCAGGGTGGGGAAGAAATGGTCGGCAGTGAACCGTGCGCTCGCCCCGAAGCGGATCAGGCGGTCCTTGACCGGTCCCTTCATTTCCGCGAAGACCAGGCTGATGCCGTCCTGCGCCAGTTCATCGTCGAGCTGGACGAGCTCATCCAGCGCTGTTGTATCCAGGCCAGTGATCGGCTCCGCCGCCACAATGACCCACTGCACCGGCCAGGGCGCGGCGTCCACCAGACTGTGGATGTGATCGGCGAAAACTTCCCCGTTGGCAAAAAACAGAGGTGCATCGAAGCGCGCGATCACCAGGCCCTCCACCCGCCGGCCTTCAGGATGCCGGTCCAGGTCATGGAAGCCCGGAACGTCCGCGAGGCTCGCCAACTCGGTGCGGTACGGATCCCAGGCGCGCTGGACGAAGGCCAGAAGGGAGAGTCCAATGGCCACGGCAATTCCCGGCAGGACCCCTACAAAGGCGACGCCGAGGAACGTGACCACCAGGAGGAGGGCCTCCATCCGGCTCATCCTGACCAGGCGCACCAGCGTCCCCACATCAACCAGCGAAGACGCCGCCACGATCACCACGGCGGCGAGCGTGGCGGTGGGAAGGAAAGCCGTCACCCCCGGTGCGAGGACCATAAAAAGGACCACAAGCAAGGCGGCCACCAGGCCGCTGAGCTGCGTCTTCGCCCCGGCGTCGAGCACAATCGGGGTGCGGGAGGAACTTGCGGACACCGGAAAGCCGCCCAGGACTCCGGTTGCCACATTCGCGATGCCCAGCGCCCCCATTTCCTCGTTGCCGTTGACCCTCGCTCCGCGGCTTGCTGCGAGGCTCTTGGACAGGGTGGAGGTGTCCGCAAATGCGATCAGCGCGATGCCTGCGGCGGGGCCCACGAGCGCCAGGACATCGTCCACGCCAATGCCGCCCAGCGCGGGGGCCGGGAGTCCCTGCGGCAGGGCGCCGACCATGGGCAGCTGTCCGGCCAGGCCCAGTACGGCCACTGCGGCGATGGAGCCGGCCACCGCGAACAGGACGCTGGGCACGTTCCACGGAAGAAAACGGCCCGCCACAATGACGGCAAGGCTCCCGCCACCCACAGCCAGGGCAATGGGATTGATGCCGCCGTTGGAGACAGCCCCGACCAGGGAGGTGAGGCGTTCCAATAGGCCATCGGCCGGGACGTCGATCCCCAGCAGCCGCGGAAGCTGGCTGACCGTGACGGCAAGTGCGATGCCGTTGAGGTATCCAACGCGAATGGGCCGGGACAGCAATCCCGTCACAAACCCCAGCTTGAGGATCCGGCCGGTGCTCAGGAAGACGCCGATCAGGATGGCCAGCACTCCGGCCATGGCCACCGCCTGGTCCGGATCCCGCCCGGCCAGCGGAAGAATGGCGGCCGCGATCATGGGTGCCAGCGCCGAGTCCGGTCCCACAATGACAACCCGGGATGGCCCGAACAAGGCATAGAAGATCATCGGCACTACGGAGGCGTACAGCCCGTTCACTGCAGGAAGCCCGCTGGCCTCGGCGTACGCCATCCCTGCCGGTACCAGGGCTGCGCTCAGGGCTGCCCCGGCCACCAGGTCCGGCTTTAGCCAGGACCGTTCATAACCCCGCGCAACACCAACGCCCGGTAGTGCCTTGCTGATCCAGTCGTGCCGCACTCGGGCCTCCAGATTGGTGAAGTCAGGACGCCGGGGGCTCTTGGAACGGCGTCGATTCCTGGCCGTATTCGGCGGTCACCAGGATAGGCAGGTGGTCGGAGGCGCCGCGGGGGAGGGTTTCCACGTTTTCGATGTTCAGGCCCAGGGACGTGGCAAAGTCGAAGTGGCCCTTGAATACTTTGTAGCGCGTGTAGGTCCGGCGGTCACTGAGGGAGAGCTCGTAGCCGGTGTTCTTCATGTGTTCGTTGAGGTTCTTCGTGAAGAACGGGTAGTTGAAGTCTCCCACCATCAGGGTCATAAGGCCGGTGCCCATGCCCAGCAGTTGCGCATGGGCTGCGTGGATCTGATTGCGCCGCAGCGAGTTGGTTGCTGTCAGCGGAGCGGCGTGGAATGAGGCAATGACGAGTTCGTGATCGGTCTCGTTGTCCCGCACGCGCGTGCCGATGAGGCGCTCATGGGCGGGCGACAGGACCATGTCGTGCAGGGACTTCTTGAGCGCAAATGTTTTGGTGCCGTGGGCCGTGAATCGGTCCGGCCGGTAGTAGATGGCCAGCCCCAGCCGGTTGCCCTTGGTGGAGTCGGCGAGCTGCAGCGGTCCCAGCGTGTCCGGCAGGTCGGACGTGTCACACTCCTGGAGGCACAAGGCATCGACGCCGAAGTTCTGGGCAAGATCAACCAGTTCCCCGCTGGCCTGGTGCTTGCGGAGGTTGTAGCTAATGACGCGTATCAGTGGATTACCTCTTCTGAGGAGTAGCGGGTGGACCCAGTTCCTGAGTTTAGCCACCCGATGGGGGCGGTGCAGTAATAATCCGCTGGATGTCAGGTGGAGTGGAACACCAGCCACCCGGCGAGGGTGGACAGCCCCGTGAGGGCGGCACCCCACAGGATATCCACGACGATAAGCTGCAGCGGCCACGTCTTGAGCGTGGCGGCATTCGTGAGGTCGTACGTCGCGTAGGCAAAGGCGCCCAAGGCGGCCCCATAGCCGACGGCGGTCAGCCAGCTGCCGCCGTCGAGCGCCGGCCGCAGCGCAAAGAAAACAATCCCCGCTATGTACATGACATAGAAAGCCACGGCGTAACCTAAGTGTGGCTTGTCGGCGAGCAGGTCACCGATGTGGCTGCGGTAGAACGGGTTCATGAGCTTGAGCCAGACGGCGTCGATGACCGCGAACGCAGCCGCGACGACAAGGAATTGCAATATGACCATAAGGGAGCTTAGCAACATGCAGGACGCCGAAGCCGGACTCCGGACGCTCACCGTGGTGCGGCAGGATCATACCCTCGGCGCCGCACGTGACCTGGAATTCGGCCTCGAACTGCTGACCCAGGCGAAGACCGGCAGGATCGGCCCCACGCTCCGGCTGTACCGTCCCGCACCCACTGTCGCCTTCGGTCAGCGGGATACCCGGCTGCCCGGCTTCGACGCGGCCGCCCAGGCGTGCCGGGAGCGCGGATTTGAACCCCTGGTGCGGAAGGCCGGCGGCAGGGCCGCCGCCTACCACGAGGGCACGCTGGTGGTGGACCATGTGATGCCGCACGCGGACGCCATCGCCGGCTCCAAGGACCGGTTCGGTTTCTTTGGTGAGCTGCTGGCACAGTCCTTGCGGAACGTCGGTGTGCAGGCCGCCGTTGGCGAAATTCCGGGGGAATACTGCCCGGGGGAGTTCAGTGTTCACGGTACGCACCCGGTAGACCCGGCGTGCCGGATCAAACTCGTCGGAACAGCGCAGCGCGTGGTGAGCGGCGGGTGGCTGTTCAGTTCCGTGATCGTGGTGGAAAATTCCGCCCCCATCCGCAGCGTCCTGACGGACTGCTACGCGGCCCTCGGCCTGGACTGGGACCCGGCCACCGCCGGCGCGGCCAACGACCTCGTGCCGGGCCTCACGGTCCAGGATGTCCAGGACGCCGTTGTAGCCGCGTACGCGGGCCACGCCTCCCTCCGGCACGCCGACTTCAGCAGCTATGCAGGTTTGGACGCCCGGGAGGCGTAGCCCGCGCTTGCGGCGCCGGGCTGGCCGGGGCCCTTAGTGGCCCCGGGCGATCCACTCGTCCAGGTGCGGGGCTTCGGCTCCGATGGTGGTGCTGTCGCCGTGGCCGGTCCGGACCACCGTTTCGGCCGGCAGGGGCAGCAGCCACGTCCGGATCGACTCGATGATGGTGGGGAAGTCGCTGTAGGACCTGCCCGTGGCGCCGGGTCCGCCCTGGAACAGCGTGTCGCCGCTGAAAAGCGAGCCCTCGCCGTCGGGTCCGTCAGCCAGGTGGAAGGACACGGAGCCGGGCGAGTGCCCGGGGGTGTGCAGCGCCGCCAGGCTGGCCCCCGCCACCTCAATGACGTCGCCGTGCTTGATGGCGACGTCGGGTTCCACGTCCGGGTAGACGCTGCGCCACAGCATCCAGTCGTCCTGGTGAAGGTGGATCGGGGCCTGGACGAGGTCCCAGAAGTCAGCTACCGAACGGATGTGGTCGTCGTGGCCGTGGGTCAGCAGGATCGCCTTGAGCTTCCGGCCACCGACGGCGGCGGCAACGGCCTTGGCGTCGTGCGCGGGATCGATCACCACGCACTCCTCCTCGTCACCCACGATCCAGACATTGTTGTCCACATCCCAGGTGCCGCCGTCGAGCGAGAACGTCCCGGACGTGACGAGGCGCTCGATCCGGACGCTCACAGTTCCACCACCGAACGCAGCACCGAACCGGAGTGCATCTTCTCGAACGCTTCCTCCACCTGGTCGATGGTGATCCGCTCGGTCACGAAGGCATCCAGGTCCAGCTTGCCCTGCTTGTAGAGGCTGATCAGCATGGGGAAGTCCCGGGACGGCAGGCAGTCACCGTACCAGGAGGACTTCAGCGACCCGCCGCGGCCAAAAACGTCCAGGAGGGGGAGCTCCAGTGTCATCTCCGGCGTCGGGACGCCCACCAGCACCACGGTGCCGGCGAGATCGCGCGCGTAGAACGCCTGCTTGTACGTTTCGGGACGGCCGACGGCGTCAATCACCACGTCTGCGCCGAAGCCACCGGTGAGTTCCCGGATTTTCTCCACCGGGTCGGAAGCCGATGAGTCCACGGTATGGGTGGCGCCGAGTCCCTTGGCACGGTCCAGCTTTTTCGCGTCGATGTCGACGGCGATGATGGTGGTGGCGCCGGCGAGCGCCGCGCCGGCGATGGCAGCCACGCCCACACCGCCGCAGCCGATGACGGCGACGGTGTCACCACGCTTGACGCCGCCGGTGTTGATCGCGGCGCCCAGCCCGGCCATCACGCCGCAGCCGAGCAGGCCGATTGCGGCAGCATCGGCGTCGGGATCCACCTTGGTGCACTGGCCGGCAGCGACGAGGGTCTTTTCGATGAAGGCGCCGATGCCCAGGGCGGCGGACAGTTCGGTGCCGTCCTCGAGTGTCATCTTCTGGGTGGCGTTGTGGGTGTTGAAGCAGTACTGGGCCTGGCCGCGGTTGCACGCACGGCAGTTGCCGCAGACGGCCCGCCAGTTGAGCACCACGCGGTCGCCCGGGGCGACGTCCGTGACGTCGGGGCCTACGGCGCTGACCACTCCGGTGGCCTCGTGGCCCAGGAGGAACGGGAAGTCATCGCTGATGCCGCCCAGTTTGTAGTGCAGGTCTGTGTGGCAGACGCCGCTGGTGAGGATGTCCACCAGGGCCTCGCCCGGACCGGGATCCGGGACCAGAATGGTCTCCAGAGTGACCGGGGCGCCCTTGGAACGGGCTACGACACCTTTGACTTTATGGACCACGAAAGGCTCCCTCAATGCAGATAGACAGAACGGGACCAACACGGATGTTGGTCCCGTTCTGTCTACCACATGAGCTGACGTGGTCAGGCTGCGAGGCGGCTCTTTACCTCGGCAGCGGAAGGATTGGTGGCGGCGGTGCCGTCCGGGAAGAGCACGGTGGGGACTGTGCGGTTGCCGCCGTTGAGCTTCTCCACTAGGTCGGCTGTGCCCTCCACCTCTTCGATGTTGATTTCCGTGTAGCCGATGCCCTGCGCGTCCAGCTGCTTCTTCAGCCGGTTGCAGTAGCCGCACCAGGTGGTGGAAAACATGGTGATGGTGCCGTTCTCGGGGGTAAAGTCCACGGAGCTCTCCTGAAATCGTTGAGGGGGTTCGTTCCTGACAACGGTAACCCGGGGCGGGCTATTCCCCTGAGCTGGCCCGGCGGATGCCGTGCCGGATGACAGTACATAACGCTGATGGCATGCTGGAGCCATGTGTGGACGCTATGTGATGGCACGGGCCGTGGGCGATTTGCTGGCCGAGTTTGATGCCCAGCTGGAGGAGGAAATGCACCTTCCGCCGTCCTGGAACGTGGCGCCAACCGACGATGTGCCGATCGTTCTGGAACGGCTGATCGACGACCGCCCTGTGCGGCAGCTGCATGTGGCCCGCTGGGGCCTGGTGCCGTCCTGGGCGAAGGATCCAGGTATCGGCCCCAAGATGATCAACGCGCGGAGCGAGACCGTTCTGGAGAAGCCGGCCTTCCGCAAGGCCGTGAAGTCACGGCGCTGCGCTGTCCCAGCGGACGGGTACTACGAATGGAAGCAGGGCACCGGCAAAGCCAAACAGCCTTACTACGTCCATCCGGGCAAGGGCAGCGGGCTGGTGTTCGCTGGCCTGTATGAGTGGTGGAAGGATCCTTCCAAAGCCGAGGGTGATCCCGGACGGTGGATGCTCTCCACGTCCATCCTGACGGCAGACACCCCGCCGCCGGGTGCTGAGTCCACAATTTTCGGCAAGCTCACCGCCCTGCACGACCGCGTGCCGCTGCCCATGGACCGGGCCACGATGGAGTCCTGGATCGACCCGCAGATCGACGACGCTGCCTTCCTGGTGGACTTGGTCCGCGCCCATGTGAAGGACGTGGCCGGCGACTGGCACGTGGATTCGGTAGGCCGGGAGGTGGGAAACGTGCGCAACAATTCCCCGGAGCTCATCCGTCCGGTGGAGGCGCTGTTCTGAGGCGTTCCGTTCGCTGACCTGGGTGACGGCAGAGGTGCCTGACCCCTAGACGGTGACTTTGCCGCCGTCGTCCACTGCCCAAGTGGGGTTATAGGCAATCTCCCAGCGGAAGCCGTCCGGATCGGCGAAATAGCCGCTGTACCCGCCCCAGGGCTGGGTGACGGGCACTGCGATGATGGTGGCCCCGGCCGATGCCGCCTCCGCCATGACCCGGTCCACCGCTTCGGTGCTGGGCAGATTGTGGCTGAGCGTGATGCAGGGGACCGGGCCGGGAGCACCTACCCCCGCCTCGGCGTGCATCTGCGCGGCATCCCACAGGGAAAGGACGAGGCCGTGGTTGACCTGGATGAACACCACATCGCCGGGAAACTCGCGGTGGACAGGCCAGCCGAGGCCCTCCGCGTAGAACCGGCGGGAGGCGTCAACACTGCGAACGCCTAGTGAAATGAAGTCGACTCTGGGCTGCATGCTTCGATACTGTCAGAAGATGGCAACAATTCAAGGAAACGATCGGGATGCTTTGGCCGACAAGGAACAGCTCGCTGCCGTTCGGATTGCGGTCGACGAAGTTGATGAGCAGATTGTCACGCTCATTGCGCGGCGTGAACGCCTGATCCGGATCGCCGGAACCCTGAAGGGGGACGACGCTGAAGTCCGTGCACCCGGCCGGGTGGAACGGGTGATTGAGCATGTCCGGTCCGCCGCGGAAAAGAAGGACATTGATCCGGACATCGTGGAATCAACCTACCGGGCCATGATCTCGGGGTTCATCGAACTCGAAATGAAGGTCCACAAGAAAAGCAGCTGACGCCGCCCCAGGTGCTGTCCGGACACGGTTCCGGCAGCACCTGCCCCGGTGTTTGCTATTTGCGTGCTCCCTAGAGCGCTTCGTCGACGGCGACGCCCGACTGGAATTCCCGGCCGTCAGCCTCGCTGAAAGCCGACATAATGTGTCCCTTGCCCAGGCCATGGACGGCCGCGACAGGGAAATTGCCCGTGATGGTGTTGCCCGAGTGTGTCACGCCGGCAAGATCATAGTTTTCCTCGGCGCTCTGGTCATGGCTGAACGAGTAGAAGGCAATGGCCTCCCCGTTCATGAACTCAATGCCCAACCGTCTTTGTGATGAGTAATCAGGGCTCGCCGCCACCAGTCCCACTACGTACGCACCTGCCCCCGGTATGTTGCCGTCGATGGCGAAGGTTGCCACGAGCTTTTCGTCCCGGGCCTTGATACTTACATGCTTGAGGAGTGCGTCATGGGTGCTCATGCCACAATCCTGCCCTCCTGCTCCCCGTCCGTCCACCCCTGTCTAGGTTTTGTCGGAGCGCCGTCGTAGACTGGATTTATTCGAACATGTATTCGAATACCTTGCTTTTTGCGTCAGCATTTTGCATCAGATCCGTTCAGTTCCGGGAGGCGCCCATGGGTATGTTCAGCGAGTCCGTGGACGTCGTCTGCACCCCTGCGGGCCAGCCGCTGAAACTCCAGTGGGCCGGGCGGCACTACACGGTGTGCGCCGAGCCTATCCGGTGGTACGAACGCCGGCAGTGGTGGGCCGAGGAACGCCGTGCACCCCTCGGCAGCGGGCCGGGGCTGGTGGACCACGAAATCTGGCGCGTCCAAGTGCGGGCGGACCCGCGGAGTGCCGGCCCTCGGGATGCAGCAGAGCCGCTCACCCTGGACCTGAGCAGGCATATCGGCAGCGGCCGCTGGAGGCTCCTGCGGATCCACGACGCACTCCGGCCCCAAACAGCATGAGCTTCTCCCACCTTCACGTTTCCACGGCCTTCAGCGCACACTATGGCGTGGCCTGGCCGGACGAACTGGCCCAGGTTGCCGCCGCGGACGGCGCAACCGCGCTCGCCTGCACGGACCGGGACGGCCTCTACGGCACCATCAAACACCTCAAAGCCTGCATGGCTGCCGGCATCGACCCCATCGTGGGTGTGGACCTTGCGGTCTTCGACGACGACGGCGACCACCGCACCCAGCTCGCCGGCAGGGTGGTGGTCCTCGCCCGTGGCCACAACCACGGGGCGGGCTACCGTGCCCTGTGCCGGCTGGTGTCCGACGCCCATGCCCGCACCTCAGGCAAAGCCGGGGGAGCGGTGCCGGTGGCGGTCACCCGCGCCGAACTCGCCTCCCGCACGCTCGACCCCAAAACCCTGAAACCGGTCCTGACAGTACTGATCGGCCCGGATTCCGACGTCGGACGGGCCATGAGTGGCCGGCGCTACCTCCGTCCGCGCACCCTTTTCAAAGGCTGGCTGGACGCTATGCCCCCAAAAACCCTGGTGGCAGAAGTCGTTTCCCAGCTCACTGCCCCCGGGGCGCCCCTGAGCACCGCCCATGCGGTACGTATGCTCAAACTCGCGGAAGAACACCATGTACCGGCCGTGCTCACCAATGCGGTCCGCTACTGCGCTGAGGACGGTGCCGCCACGGCGGACGTGCTCGACTCCGCCCGGACGCTGAAGTCCCTCCCTGAGCTCGCGGCCGAACCGCTGCTCCAGCCCAACGGGCAGGCCTGGCTCAAATCATCAGCGCAGATGCTTCAGCTCGGCAAGGAAATCATCCGCGCCGCAGGGTATGGCGCAGCGGACCTCAAACAGCTGATGGCACAGACCGAGGCGCTCGCCGACTTCTGCCGGATTGACCCGGTGACTGACATGGGCTGGAAGCAGCCGGTAGTCCCCGAGGCATCGGTCATTGGCATCAGCCAGGACCCGCACGATGAACTGGTGCAGCGCTGTGAGGCCGGGATCAGCAGGCGGTTCCCCGGAATCTCAGGCTCAGCCCACAAGGACATGCGCTCGCGGCTGGAGCACGAACTGGGGATCATCAGGAACCTCGGGTTTTCCTCCTACTTCCTCACGGTCGCGGAGGTCTCCCGGATGATCCAGGACATGGGGGTCAGGGCAGCGGCCCGCGGTTCCGGGGCCTCCAGCCTGGTCAACTACCTGATCGATGTCAGCCAGGTGGACCCCCTGCAACACGACCTGATCTTCGAACGCTTCCTGTCCCGGGACCGGGCCACGTTGCCGGACATCGACATCGACGTCGAAAGCGCCGAACGGCACAACGTATACCGGCGGATCTTTGACCGCTTCGGTTCCGAGCGCGTCACGCTGATGAGCATGCAGAACGGGTACCGCGCCCGCGGTGCCGTCCGCGACGCCGGGATGGCCCTGGGTATGGACGATGACGACGTCGGCGAGATCGCCAAGCAGCTGTGGCGCTTTTCGGCCCGGAAATTCCGTGAGGCACTGGTTGAAAAACCTGAGCTGCGGGAGTTCGCCGGACGGGTGGAACAGCGGGACTTCGCCGAAAACCAGCAGCTTGACCTGCTGGTGGACCTCACCGAACGGCTGGACCGGCTGCCCCGCCATATTTCCATGCATCCCTGCGGGGTGATCCTGGGCGACGCCACGCTGCTGGACCGGACCCCTGTGCAGCCCAGCGGACTGGGGCTGCCCATGAGCCAGTTCGATAAACACGACATGGATCCCATGGGCATGCTCAAGCTCGATGTCCTGGGGGTCAGGATGCAGAGCGCCATGGCGTTTGCCGTCCGGGAAGTCATCCGGATCCATCCTTCCAAAGCGGAAGTGGTGGCGGCCGGGGCCCACCCTGCAGGTCCTGACGGGACCGGGCCGGACTACATCGCCGAGAACGGCCACATCGACCTCAACGCCGTGCCGCTGGATGATGAACCAACCTACGAACTGATCCGCAGCACCCACACCCTAGGCTGTTTCCAGATCGAATCGCCCGGACAGCGTGAGCTGATCGGCAAGCTGGCGCCGCGTGAGTTCAATGACCTCATCATCGACATTTCGCTGTTCCGGCCGGGCCCGATGAAATCTGACATGGTGCGGCCTTTCCTGGAGCACAGGCACGGCTTCGCGCCGGAGGTCTACCCGCACCCCGACCTGAAACCCGTGCTGCAGGAAACGCATGGGGTCACTGTCTTCCATGAACAGATCCTGAAAACCTTCAACGTGATGACCGGCTGCGGCCTGGCGCGCGCAGATGAGTTCCGCCGCGCGCTCGGCAACGAGGTCCACGAGCTGAAAGTGGAAGAGTTCTTCCGCAAGGAGGCCCGGATCAAGGGGTACTCCCCGGAAGTGGTGGACAAGGTCTGGGGAACCCTGAAAGCCTTTGGCAGCTTCGGCTTCTGCAAGGCGCACGGTGCGGCATTTGCCGTTCCCACCTACCAGTCCGCCTGGCTCAAGACGCACCACCCCGAGGCTTTCCTCGCCGGGCTGTGGGAACACGATCCCGGCATGTACCCCAAACGGCTGCTGGTGGCCGAAGCCCGCAGGCTGGGCATCCCCATCCTGCCGCTGGACATCAACCGCAGCCAGGCCGAGTACCGGGTGGAACGGGTCGCGGACGGGCCGGATGCCGGCAAGCTGGGGATCAGGCTGAGCCTTAACGGCATCTATGGCCTGTCCGGGACCGAGCTCAAACGGATTGTCGCCGGCCAGCCCTACGACTCCCTGGCTGACCTGCGGGCACGGTCCAGGCTGAGCAAGCCAAGCATCAAAAGGCTCGCCCAGCTGGGTGCCTTTGATTCCCTGCACCGGGAGTCGGGCGGCGCCGCCAACCGTGCAGACCTCGTCCAGCACCTGCAAAAACTCCAGGCCGCGGGCGGTACCCGGAAGGGCATCGACATTATGGAAGGGCAGCTGTCCCTGCCGCTGGGGGATGTGGAACTGCGGAACGTCAAACCAGGGCTTCCCGCGCCCACCCTGGTGGAAAACGTCCGGGCAGAACTGGACCTGATGGCCATAGATGTCAGCGGGCACCTGATGGACAGCCACCGGCCCATGCTGGACCGGCTGGGGGTCACCACTGCAGACAAACTGTTGAGCCTGCGCAACAACACCGAGGTGCTGGTGGCCGGGGTGCGCATCGCCACCCAGACCCCGCCCATGCGTGGCGGCCGGCGGGTGGTGTTCATCAGCATCGATGACGGCACCGGCTGCGTCGACTCCGTGTTTTTCCATGAAGCCCAGGAGCAGGCGGGGCTGTTGCTGTTCGGCACCAGGCTGCTGCTGATCCGGGGCACCACGCGGCGGACAGGTCCCCGGGGAATCAGCCTGAGCGCCAGCATGGCCTGGGACCTGAGCCGGGTGGAATCCCTGCCGTTCGCGGCGGACCGCGTGGAGAGCACCGATGTGCCGCATCCCCTGGACGGGATCAGCCGAAGCCTTGCGATTACCGGAATGGGCGGCTGAGGGGCCGCGGGTCCCGTTGGTCGGCCTCCCGGGAAACCGATAGCATTGACGATGGCTGGCTGTGGTCCCCGTATGCCGCAAGCTATGAAGCCTAAAACTTTGAATAGGAGACACCCGTGTCAGATGCCCAGCAGATCACCCTCATCGTCGATGGCGAAGAGACCAAGGTGACTACCGGGACAACCGGTGCGGAACTCTTCTTTGAGCGCCGCGATGTTGTTGTTGCCCGCGTCAACGGCGAGCTGAAGGACCTGGACCAGGAGCTGCCCGAGGGCGCCGAGATCGAGGGCGTCACCATCGATTCCCCGGACGGCCTGGACGTCCTCCGCCACTCCACCGCCCACGTGATGGCCCAGGCAGTGCAGCAGCTGCGCCCGGACGCCAAGCTGGGCATCGGCCCGTACATCACCGACGGCTTCTACTTCGACTTCGACGTCGCCGAACCGTTCACCCCCGAGGACCTCAAGACCCTCGAGAAGATGATGCTCAAGATCGTCAACCAGAACCAGAAGTTCGTCCGCCGGGTGGTCAGCGAGGATGAAGCCCGCGAGGCCATGAAGAACGAGCCCTACAAGCTCGAACTCCTGGGCAAGAAGAACAACGCCGCCGAAGCCGGCGAGGGCGTCAACGTCGAGGTCGGCGCCGGCGCCATCACCATCTACGACAATGTCGAGCGCAAAGAGGGCACCACCGTCTGGTGCGACCTCTGCCGCGGCCCGCACCTGCCCAACACCAAGCTCATCTCCAACGCCTTCGCCCTGACCCGGTCCTCCTCCGCGTACTGGCTGGGCAACCAGAAGAACCAGCAGCTGCAGCGCATCTACGGCACCGCCTGGCCCACCAAGGACGCGCTCAAGGCCTACCAGGAGCGCATCGCCGAGGCTGAGCGGCGCGACCACCGCAAGCTCGGCGTCGAACTTGACCTGTTCTCCTTCCCGGACGAGCTGGGCTCCGGCCTGCCGGTGTTCCACCCCAAGGGCGGCATTATCCGCAAGGAGATGGAGGACTACTCCCGCCAGCGCCACGTCGACGCCGGCTACGACTTCGTCTACACCCCGCACATCACCAAGGGCCACCTGTACGAAGTCTCCGGCCACCTGGACTGGTACAAGGACGGCATGTTCCCGCCCATGCACGTGGACCCGGAACTCAATGAGGACGGCACCGTGCGCAAGCCCGGCCAGGACTACTACCTGAAGCCGATGAACTGCCCCATGCACAACCTGATCTTCCGTGCCCGCGGACGCTCTTACCGCGAACTGCCCCTGCGGCTCTTCGAATTCGGCGCCGTGTACCGGTACGAAAAGTCCGGCGTGGTCCACGGCCTGACCCGGGTCCGTGGCATGACACAGGACGACGCACACATCTACTGCACCCGCGAGCAGATGAAGGACGAACTCACCAAGACCCTGAAGTTCGTGCTCGACCTGCTGAAGGACTACGGCCTGAACGACTTCTACCTGGAGCTGTCCACCAAGGACCCGGAGAAGTACGTCGGCGAGGACGCCGCCTGGGAAGAAGCCACCCGGACCCTGGCCGAGGTGGCTGAGGAATCCGGCCTGGAACTGGTCGCGGATCCGGGCGGCGCGGCCTTCTACGGTCCGAAGATCTCCGTCCAGGCCAAGGACGCACTGGGCCGCACCTGGCAGATGTCCACCATCCAGCTGGACTTCAACCTCCCGGAACGCTTCGAACTGGAATTCCAGGCAGCCGACGGCACCCGCCAGCGTCCCGTGATGATCCACCGTGCGCTCTTCGGTTCCATCGAGCGGTTCATGGGCGTGCTCACCGAGCACTACGCCGGCGCGTTCCCCGCATGGCTTTCCCCTGTCCAGGTGGTGGGCATCCCGGTGGCCGAAACGTTCAACGAATACATGTTCGACGTCGTTGACCAGCTCAAGGCGGCGGGCATCCGTGCCGAGGTGGATACGTCGTCGGACAGGTTCCCGAAGAAGATCCGCACCGCCAGCAAGGACAAGATCCCGTTTGTCCTGATCGCCGGCGGCGACGACGCCGAGGCCGGCGCGGTGTCTTTCCGCTTCCGTGACGGGAGCCAGGACAACGGCGTGCCGGTGGCCGAGGCCGTCAAACGGATCACAGAAGCCGTCCGTAACCGGACCAGCTAGCGGAAACGGATAAGAACACGGTGCAGGAGAACACAGGCGCAGGCTATCCAGGGGATGCCGGCGTGACCGATGACTTTGATCTCGCGGGCGTGCCGGATGCTTTCCAGCGCCTGTGGACTCCGCACCGGATGGCCTACATCAAGGGCGGCCAGCACCAGTTCAAGGGCGAGTTCGACTGCCCCTTCTGCGTGGGTCCGGGCCGGACTGACGAAGAGGCCCTCATCGTCTACCGGGGGAAGACCTGTTACGTGGTCCTGAACCTGTTTCCCTACAATCCGGGCCACCTCCTGGTCTGCCCCTACCGGCACGTCCCGGACTACACGGACCTCACGGTGGAAGAGACCGCTGAATTTGCGGAAATCACCCAGACAGCCATGAGGGTCCTGCGGAAGGTGGCGAACCCGGGCGGGTTCAACCTCGGCATGAACCAGGGAGTGGTGGGCGGGGCAGGAATCGCCGCGCACCTGCACCAGCACATCGTTCCGCGCTGGGGCGGGGACGGAAACTTCTTCCCCATCATCGCCCAGACCAAGGCCATCACGCAGACCCTGGACGAAGTGCGCCAGCAGGTCGCAGAGGCCTGGCCCGGGGAGACGGATGCTGAATAGGCATGCGCGCGGATTTTTCACCGCGCTGTTCACTCCGCTTGCCCGTTGGCTCCTGAAAATCGGCGTTTCCCCGGACGCCGTGACGGTCACCGGAACCGCCGGCGTGGTGGTCGGTGCGTTGGTCTTCTACCCCCTCGGGCAGCTCTGGTGGGGGACCCTGTTCATTACCGCGTTCATCTTCTCGGACGTGCTTGACGGCATTATGGCCCGGCTGCGGGACACCGGCGGCCGCTGGGGAAACTTCCTGGACTCCACGCTGGACAGGATCGCCGACGGCGCACTGTTCGCGGGCGTGGCCATCTGGTTCTTCACCGGGGGTGCCGACTACGCCATCGCCGTCGCAGCCATGCTCTGCCTGGTTCTGGGCATGGTGGTCTCGTATGCGCGGTCCAAGGCCGAATCCCTCGGATTCACGGCGAATGTGGGCATCGCCGAGCGCGCCGAGAGACTGGTGTCGGTCCTGGTGGTCACCGGATTCACCGGTCTGGGGCTGCCCCCGGTGGTCCTTCTCGTGACGCTCGGACTCCTGGCCCTGGCCAGCCTCATCACCATCATCCAGCGCGTAGCCACCGTCCACCGCCAGGCCTTTGCGGAGTCCGCGGCTTCGGATTAAGGCTGATTAAGCCCGCCGCCTGCCGTGGGACTAGTATTGTGACTGCCCGGTCAATGGATCCGGCAACCCGGTGCGTGTACTTTCGGCTTCTTGCCGCCCTCACGCCCGGCGAAGATCATCTATCTACCCATAGGGGTTTTTGTGTCTACACCTGATGTAAGCAGCGAAGCCGGTTCGTCCGCGAACAGCGTCACGGGCAGCAACCGCGTCAAGCGCGGCATGGCTGAGATGCTCAAGGGCGGCGTCATCATGGACGTCGTCAACGTTGAACAGGCCCGCATCGCCGAAGACGCCGGTGCCGTTGCAGTCATGGCGCTGGAACGCGTTCCGGCCGATATCCGTGCCCAGGGCGGCGTGTCCCGCATGTCCGATCCGGACATGATCGACAAGATCATCGAAGCCGTCTCCGTCCCGGTCATGGCCAAGGCCCGGATCGGCCACTTCGTGGAGGCCCAGGTCCTGCAGTCCTTGGGCGTGGACTATATTGACGAGTCCGAAGTCCTGACCCCGGCCGACTACGTCCACCACATCGACAAGTGGAACTTCAAGGTTCCCTTCGTCTGTGGCGCCACCAACCTCGGTGAGGCGCTGCGCCGCATCAACGAAGGCGCGGCCATGATCCGCTCCAAGGGTGAGGCCGGCACCGGCGACGTCTCCAACGCCACCGGTCACATGCGCCAGATCCGCGCCGAGATCGCCAAGCTTGCCGCCCTGCCCGAGGACGAGCTCTACGTCGCGGCCAAGGAACTGCACGCCCCGTACGAACTGGTCAAGGAAGTTGCCGCCGCCGGCAAGCTCCCAGTGGTGCTGTTCACCGCCGGTGGCATCGCCACCCCGGCCGACGCTGCGATGATGATGCAGCTCGGCGCCGACGGCGTGTTCGTCGGTTCCGGCATCTTCAAGTCCGGCAACCCGGCCCAGCGTGCCGCTGCCGTGGTCAAGGCCACCACGTTCTTCGATGACCCCGACGTCATCGCCAAGGCCTCCCGCGGCCTCGGCGAAGCCATGGTGGGCATCAACGTGGAGGAGATCCCGCAGCCACACCGCCTCTCCGAGCGCGGCTGGTAGCGTTCGGTCGCTTCTCCATAAACTCGGCGCCAAGGCGCCTCGTTCACGGAGCCTCTGCGCCCTCTCTTATTAAGCCGTAAGAGTCGGGCGCGCTTGTCGCCAGGCCTTAACCACGACGCCGGCCGGTCACCTTCCCAGGTGACCGGCCGGCGTCGTTCTGCCTTCCGCAGCCTATTCGAGGCCCCGACGTTTCAGCAGGGGCTCCAGCCGGGCGTCGCGGCCGCGGATCGCGCGGAAGGATTCCAGCGGGTCCCTGCTGTTGCCGCGGGAGAGCAGCTCGTGGCGGAAGCGTTCGCCGTTGGCGCGCGTTATGCCGCCGTTCTCGGTGAACCAGTCCACGGTTTCGGCGTCCAGCACCTCACTCCAGATGTATGAGTAATAGCCGGCCGCATAGCCGTCTCCCGCGAAGATGTGCTGGAAATAGCCGGTCCGGTAACGCGGTGGGATCAGGGCATGAGCCACGCCCGCGGCCGCGAGGGACTTCGCCTCAAACGCCAGGACGTCGTCGGGGATTCCGGTTTCGTCCAGGACATGCCAGGCCAGATCCAGCAGCGCAGCGCCGAGGTATTCCGTTGTCCCGAAGCCTTCGCCCCAGAGCCGTGAGTCGTTCAGCTTGTCCACAACCTGTTGCGGAAGCGGTTCGCCGGTGGCGTGGTGCCGGGCATAATTTGCAAGCACCTCCGGCCACAGGATCCACATCTCGTTGACCTGCGACGGGTATTCCACAAAGTCGCGGGGGACAGCAGTCCCGGCGAACCGCGGATACGTCACGTTCGACAACAGGCCGTGGAGTGCGTGTCCGAACTCGTGGAAAGTGGTGCGCAGCTCGTCCAGCGTCAGGAGCGTGGGCTCGCCTGCCGGCGGCTTGGAGATATTGAGGTTGTTGATCACCACTGGCCGGGTGCCGAGCAGGACGGACTGTTCCACCAGCGAGTTCATCCAGGCGCCGCCCCGCTTGGATTCGCGGGTGTAGTAGTCGCCCAGGAACAACCCCAGCCCGCTCCCGTCCTGGTCCCGGACTTCCCAGACACGGACGTCCGGGTGGTAACCTGCGAGGTCCTTCCGTTCGTGGAAGGTGATGCCGTAGAGGGATGTGGCGGCGAAGAAGACGCCGTCCCGGAGAACGCGGTCCAGCTCGAAATAGGGGCGGAGGGCCTGCTCGTCCACGGCGTACTTTTCGCGCCGCACCTTGGCTGAGTAATACGCCCAGTCCCAGGCCTCCAGGGGATGGCCTGCCACTTCAGCAAGGGCCGCAGCCTCGGCGTCGGCATTGCGTACCGCGGCGGGCGCCAGCCTGTTCAGCATGGATTGGACCGCATCGAAGTCGCGGGCCGTCTGACGGTCCACCACGAGTTCGGCATAGTTGGCGAAACCCAGAAGGGCTGCCTTTTCGGCGCGCAGGCCGGCTGTTGACCTGGCCAGTTCCAGGACGTCCAAGCCGCCGCCGTCACTGCCCCGGCCGATGGACGCCTCAAACAGCCGACGGCGGACGTCCCGGTTTTCGAGGGAGGCCAGGGCGGGCTGGTTGCTGGGCTGGATCAGCGTCAGCAGGAATTTTCCGTCGTGGCCAACGGCGCGGGCCGTCTCAGCGGCGCTGGCGACATCGTCGGCCGGCAAGCCGGCCAGCTCGCCTGCTGTGTCCAGCAGCAGCGCCGCCGATTTCATGGCCTCCTTGACCCGCTGGCCAAAGTCCGTGCCCAGTTTGGACAGCTCGGCGTTGATTTCCTTCAGCCTTTGCTGGCCCGGCTTGTCGAGCTGGATCCCGGACTGGCGGAACTGCTTCACGTACTCCTCCACGAGCCGGACGGACTCAGGGTCAAGCCCGGAAGTGTCAATCGCCGCGAACCGGTCGAACAGTGCGCGATTGAGGTAGATCTCGTCCTGATGCGCCGAAACGCGGGGTGAGAGTTCGGTCTCCAGGTCACGGATTTCGTCCGTTGCGTCGGCTGAGACAAGGGTGAAGAAGGGGTCCGTCGCCCGCTGGAGCAGTTGGCCGGCCTTCTCCATGGCCAGGGCCGTATTCTCGAAGTTCGCCGGCACGGGGTTGTCCACGATCGCCTGGATTTCCACCAGATGTTCCGCCAGGCCAGCGCCGACGGCCTCGGCGTAATCGGATGCTCTGATCCGGGCAAAAGGCGGCAGCCCATAGGGCAGGGTGCTGGCGCTGAGGAGGGGATTCGTCATCACGCTAACCTTTCATACTGCCGTATGCTTCTCAACGCGCGGCTTTGCGGAATTTGCGCGGCGGCCAGACCTACAATGGCGCCTATGGGGAAAATGTTGGGCGCTGCTGCTGTTCGTTCCGCTGCTGCCATGTCCGCCGGCATCCTGGCCGCGGCGCTGCTGGCGGGATGCGGCCTGATCGCCGAACAGACCGTTCCTTCCGCCGGTGCGCCCGCGAGTACCGGCGCCGGGACAGGGCAGCCAAGCCCGACGGCGACCCCCACGCCGACGCCCACTCCCACCCCCGGCGCGGGGCCGGCCTGTCCCACGCTGCGCTGCACGTCCGTCGTGGTTACCGGCGACATGCTGGTCCATACCCAGCTCTGGCAGCAGGCCCGCGACGACGCCGCCGCGGCAGGCAAACCCGGGCTGGACTTCGCCCCGCTCCTCGAAGGCCAGCGCAGGTACATCCAAGCCAGCGACCTCGCCATCTGCCACCAGGAAACCCCCGTGGCCGGGCCCGACGGCCCGTTCTCCGCGTACCCGTCGTTCAACGTCCCGCCGCAGATCATCACAGCCTCTAAAGCAGTGGGATACCAGGCCTGCACCACCGCGAGCAACCACACGATCGACCGGAGCACGGACGGAGTGCTGCGCACCCTGGATGCCCTGGATGCCGCGGGGCTGAAGCACACCGGTTCCTACCGGACGGAAACCGAGTCCCAGGGCATCCTGATCCTGCAGACCAAGGCAGCCAAGATCGCCATCATCCAGGGAACCTACGGCCTCAACGGCCAATACCCTGAATACGACTGGCAGGTGGACATGCTCGACGCGCCCACCATGATCGCCAAGGCGGTCAAGGCACGGGCCCTCGGCGCCGACATCGTGCTCGGTGCCATGCATGCCGGCGATGAGTACGCGAGCCAGGCGAACACCCAACAGCAGGACGTGGCCCACGCCCTGGTGGACAGCGGCCAGTTCACCATGATCTACGGCCACCACACCCACTCGGTGCTGCCCATCGAAAACTACAAGGGCACCTGGATCGTCTACGGGCTCGGCAACGGGGTCACGGAACTGTCGCCCTGGTATGTGGTGAACAACGAAGGCCTGCTCGTGCGGGCACAATTCAGCCAGGACACGGCCGGCAAGTGGACGGCGACGGACCTCGCCTGGGCTCCGTCGGTGATTGTCCGCGACCCGTACCGCTGGTGTTCGGTGGCAGTCGACGCGCCGCAGGGCGTCTGTGCAACACCGGAGGCCGACGCCGCCACCAGGTTGAGGACCGCCACGGTAGTGGACTCGATGGGCGCGGCTGCTGCCGGCGCGCACGAACTGCTGATCACCAAGGACCCCTGAGGCACCGGGACAGGGAAACCGTGAGCGCGACGCGACCCAGCGCGGCGCCACTCAGCGCGGTCGGCGCGCCGCATGCTCCCGGGCCAGCGCCGCGTAGCGGTCGTCCGGGGCGCCGGCCGTGAACGTGCCGTATTTTCGTTCAGCGGCGGTCCTGATAAGGAAATCTGCGATGGCAGGGTTCTTGGGCAGCAGCGAACCGTGGAGGTAGCTGGCCACCACATTTTTGTAGCGTGCGCCCTCGTGGCCGTCGCTGCTGTTGTTGCCGGTGCCCTTGGCCACGGTGCCGAGCGGCCGGACGCCGGTACCCAGGGTGGTCTGCCCGCTGTGGTTCTCGTATCCCAGGACCTCGCCGAATTCCGTGGTGGCCACCTTGACGTTGCCGATCAGGCGTTCCGCGGTTCCGTGGGTCTCCACGTCCAGGACGCCGATGCCCGGAATGACCGAACCCAAACGGGTCTTGAAGAAGCGCCCGAACAGTTGGTAGAGCCCGCAGATGACAAGCATCGGCGCACCGTCCTCGGCCAGTTTCGTGAGGACGCCGGCCCGCGACTGAAGGTCGTCCTGGATGACCAGCTGTCCGCTGTCCTGCCCGCCGCCGCCCACGATGAGATCCACATCGGCCGGAAACTCGTCGCCGACGTTGTATTCCAGCAGCTCCGGGGTATAGCCGTGCCAGCCGATCCGCTGCCTGATCACCAGGGCGTTGCCCCAGTCGCCGTAGATGTTCATGTCCCGCGGGTAGAGCTGCAGGACCCGGAGGGTGCCCTTGGATTCCTGCGGGCCGCCGGTTGATTCAGCGGTCATGAGACCACCTCCACTGTGGTGATTTTGGACAGCTCGCGGCGGATGGCCAGCATGGCTGTGTAGGTGCAGAAGATCCGCTTCGGCTTTCCCTTGGCCTCGCGGATGAAAGCGGCCAGTGCGGGCGCGATCTCAGGCTGGACCCCGCCGATCCGGACGTCGTCATACTGCAGCCGCAGCGCCATGTCGTAGGCCCGGGACCCGGTCAGCTGGTCCACGCCGCCGTCGCGGAGCGAATCGAATTCCACGTCCCACAGCCAGGACATGTCCCGGCCGTCGGCGTAGTTGTCGTTGATGGCGATCATGGTGGCGTAGCCGCCTGCGGGGAAGGACTTCAGTCCCAGCCGGAAACCGCTGGGGTTCTTGACCAGCACGAGGTCCAGCGGCTGGCCGTCCACCGTGAGGCTTTCGCCGCGGCCGAACGCCGGCTCCACCTGGGACAGTGCGGTGAGCAGGGTGGCGTGGTCGGCTGTGGCGGCACCGCCGCCACAGATGCTGCGGGCCAGGGTCAGTGCCGCGGCCGCATTAAAGATGTTGTAGACGCCGCGGAGCTTCATCGCGGTGGTGACCGTAACGCCGTCGTACTCAAAATCGGCAGTGTCCGGCCCCACTTTGCGGAGTACGACGTCGGCGGGCGGCTTGTGGGGGAGCGTCGCGGGGGTGGGACTGCCGGGCGCTGCCCGCATGTCGTCGTCGTTGGGGAAGGTGCTGAGGAGGGAGTCGTCCAGGCCGAAGTACTGGACGTCCTGGCCGGTTAGGGTGTCCGCGATGCGGGCAACACGGGGATCTTCCCGGTTGAGGACCACGGTTCCGGTGGTCTTGTCAGCGATGTGCTGCAGCAGCTGGGCTGTCTTGTCGATCTCGCCGAACCGGTCGAGCTGGTCGCGCAGGACGTTGAGCAGGAGGCTGTACCGGGGCGGGACGCGGTTCACAAAATGCACGGCGTGGGCTTCGTCGAGCTCCAGGACGGCGACGTCGGCCGTGAGCCTGCCGCGCCAGTCCACTTCGCCCAGCAGGGCGGCGGCCACACCGCGGGTGAAATTGCTGCCGGTGCGGTTGGTGAAGACCTTCAGGCCCTGGCTCTCCAGGAGTTCCACCACCATCTTTGTGGTGGTGGTCTTGCCGTTGGTTCCGCTCACCACAGCAACGCCGTGGGGGAGCATGGCGAGCGTCCGCTGCATAAAGCCGGGATCGATTTTCTCGACCACCAGCCCGGGCAAGGCGGACCCGCCGCCCCTGAGCCGGGAGACCCGGCGGACCAGCTTGCCGAGCGGAACACTGATGTAAAGCATGCTCTGTAATATATCCCAGCAACGGCATAGAACCCCGACCGGGAAGGCTCTCCGACGCAGTCCTGGGCTGCGCGCACATTATGCTGATTGGATGATAAACCCCCTTTCGGCTGCTTCTGCACGCGTGGGCTTGGGCCTGCGGATCGGCGTCCTGGCACTCCAGGGCGACTTCCGCGAACACCTCCGGGCCGTGGAAGCCGCCGGTGCCGCCGGCGTCGGAATCCGCAGGCCTTCGGAACTGGACGGCCTGGACGGCCTCATCATTCCCGGCGGCGAATCAACAGCCATCGACAAGCTGGCCCGCGCCTTTGAGCTGGCCGGACCGTTGAAGGACCGGATCCGCGACGGACTGCCGGTCTACGGTTCCTGCGCCGGCATGATCCTCCTCGCCGACGAGATCGCCGACCCGGCCACGGACCTGGCCGGCAACCCGCAGCAGACGTTCGGCGGCCTTGACATCACGGTGCGGCGCAACGCCTTCGGCCGCCAGCGCGAGTCGTTCGAAACGGACCTGGACTTCAAGGCCCTGGACTTCAGCGCCACGGAATCCGGTGTTGCCCCAGTACATGCAGTGTTCATCCGCGGACCCTGGGTGGAACGCGTCGGGTCCGGCGTGGAGATCCTGGCGCAGGTGGAGCCCGCCGACCCGGAGCACGCCTCCCATGCGGCCAGCCTGCCGGGGACAGCTAGAATTGTTGCAGTGCGTTCCGGCCACCTGCTGGCCACCTCCTTCCACCCGGAAGTGACTGGGGAGAAACGCGTACATGAACTTTTTATCCGCATGATCAGAGGAGACGCGTAAGCATGTCAGGACACTCCAAATGGGCAACGACCAAGCACAAGAAGGCCATCCTCGATAGCCGCCGCGCAAAATCGTTCGCCAAGCTGATCAAGAACATCGAAGTCGCTGCACGTATGGGTGGACCGGACCTCGCCGGCAACCCGGGCCTGGAACTCGCCGTCACGAAGGCCAAAAAGACGTCGGTGCCCGCCGACAACATCGACCGTGCCATCAAGCGTGGCGCCGGCCTCACCGGTGAAGTGGTGGACTACACCGAGATCATGTACGAATGCCGCGGCCCGCAGGGTTCGGCACTGCTGATCGAGTGCCTGACGGACAATAAGAACCGCGCAGCCTCCGAGGTCCGCTTGGCCATTTCCCGCAACGGCGGCACCATCGCCGATCCGGGTTCGGTGAGCTACCTCTTCAGCCGCAAGGGCGTCGTCTCGATGCCGAAGAACGGCCTGAGCGAGGACGACGTCCTGATGGCCGTCCTCGACGCCGGAGCCGAGGAAGTCAAGGACAACGGCGACAGCTTCGAGATACACTCCGAGCCGACCGACCTCCAGGCCATCCGGGATGCCCTCAAGGAAGCCGGAATGGAGTACGAGACCGATGAAGCCGAGTTTGTGCCGTCCATGCAGGTGCCGCTGGACCTCGATGCCGCCAAGAAGTTCATGAAGCTCGTGGACGCCCTGGAAGAGCTCGACGACGTCCAGAACGTCTACAGCAATGCCGACCTCAGCGACGAAGTCCAGGCCGCCCTGGAAGCTGAGTGACCTTCCGCTTTGTGGCTTAGGGCGGATGTCTCAGAGTGACCCTGCGCGTATTGGGCGTTGACCCGGGCCTCACCCGCTGCGGCATCGGCGTTGTCGACGTCGAACGGAACCGGCGGGCCACGATGGTTGCGGTTGGGGTGGTGGGTACTTCGCCCGAGGAGACCCTGGACCAGCGACTGCTGGTGATTGCCTTGGCCATCGACGAGTGGCTGGACCGCTACGAGCCGCACGTTCTCGCCGTCGAACGCGTTTTTTCCCAGCTCAACGTCAGCACGGTGATGGGGGTGGCGCAGGCCTCCGGAGTGGTGATTGCCGCCGCGGCCCGGCGCGGGATCCCGGTGGCACTGCACACGCCGTCGGAAGTGAAAGCAGCAGTGACCGGCAGCGGCACCTCCAACAAGGAAGCCGTGACCAAACTCGTCACAAAGATCCTCAGGCTGGATGCACCGCCGCGGCCGGCGGACGCCGCAGATGCCCTGGCCCTGGCCATCACCCACGCCTGGCGGGCGGGCAGCGGCGCCTCTGTAGCCACCACCGGCCCCGGCAGCCTGTCGCTGACACCGGCCCAGCGCGCCTGGGCCGATGCCGAGGCGAAAGCGCGCCGCGCACGCTGAATGTCCGCGGCGCTTGCTAGGGTATTCGTAGATATGTTCGGATAGCCGGTCCTACCCCCATGAGCCCGGCAGTACACCAGGAGCCCGGCTTTGATCAGTTTCCTTCGCGGAACGGTAGCGCACGTTGGCCTTTCCACTGCCGTAATCGACCTCAACGGGGCGGGCATGAGCGTCAACGCCACGCCGCAGACCCTCAGCCGCCTCCGCATGGGCGAGGAAGGCAAGCTCTTCACCTCGCTGATCGTGCGTGAGGATTCCCTCACCCTGTTCGGTTTTGCTACCGACGATGAACGAGAAGTCTTCGATGTCCTGCTCAGCGTCAGCGGTGTGGGTCCCCGGCTCGCGCTGGCAGTGCTCGCTGTGCACGAGCCTGAAGCGATCCGGGTTGCTGCCCACACCGGTGACAGCAAAACGTTCACGAAGGTTCCCGGCATCGGCCCCAAGGTGGCCGGCCGGATCGTGCTGGAACTTGCCGGAAAGCTGGTGCCGCATGGCACGGCAGGTGCCCCCGGTGTGTCCACCCCGGCCGAAGCAGCCTGGAAGCCCCAGGTGGTGGCGGCCATGACCAGCCTCGGCTGGTCAGAAAAGGATGCCGCTGCCAGCATCGAAAAGGCCCTGGCGGACGATCCCGAGGTTGAATTCCGCGGCAATGTGGCCGAGATCCTGCGGACCACGCTGCGCTGGCTGGGCCAGGACGGCGCGCGGGCCGGCAACCGCGTAGGCAGCCGTGGCTGAGCCGTCGGTGGTGGCGGCAGGGGAGGAACCCGAGGAACGGGCGATTGAAGCCGCCCTCCGGCCGAAGAACCTCGATGACTTCGTCGGCCAGCACCGGGTCCGCAGGCAACTCTCGCTGGTCCTCCAGGCCTCCCGGATGCGTGGGCGCAGCGCGGACCACGTGCTGTTTTCGGGCCCTCCAGGCCTGGGCAAAACCACCCTGGCCATGATCGTGGCCGCCGAGATGAACGCGCCATTGCGGATCAGTAGCGGTCCGGCCATCCAGCACGCCGGCGACCTCGCCGCGATCCTTTCCTCTCTTTCCGAAGGCGAGGTCCTCTTCCTGGACGAGATCCACCGGATGTCCAGGCCGGCAGAGGAAATGCTCTACATGGCCATGGAGGATTTCCGGGTGGACATCGTGGTGGGCAAGGGCGCCGGGGCCACCGCCATACCGTTGGAGCTCCCGCCCTTCACCCTGGTGGGTGCCACCACGCGCGCCGGTCTGCTGCCCGGCCCCCTCCGGGACAGGTTCGGCTTCACCGGGCATTTGGAGTTCTACAGCGTGGCCGAGCTCGAACTGGTGCTCAGGCGCTCCGCCGGCCTGCTGGACCTCAAAGTCAACTCTGCGGGTTTCAGCGAAATTGCCGGCCGGTCCCGCGGTACGCCGCGTATTGCCAACCGCCTGCTCCGCCGGGTCCGGGACTGGGCTCTCGTGCACGGGATTGAGCAGATCGATGCCCGCGCCGCTTCCGCTGCCCTGGACATGTATGAAGTGGACAAGCGGGGCCTGGACCGGCTGGACCGGGCAGTCCTGGAAGCACTCATTACGAAGTTCGGCGGGGGACCCGTGGGGCTTTCGACCCTGGCCATTGCGGTGGGGGAGGAGACCGAGACCGTGGAAACGGTGGCGGAACCGTTCCTGGTGCGCGAAGGCCTGCTGGGCCGGACGCCCCGGGGCCGCATCGCCATGGCTCCGGCCTGGACCCACTTGGGCTTCGCCGTGCCGGCCGGAGTTTTCGGGCAGGAACCCCTGGATCTGTTCGAACCTGACCCGGACACCGCCGAGTCCGCGGCCGAATGGGCCCCGAACGGTCAATAGCACTGTCCTCCCAGCTTTTCCCTTTAGACTGGTATGACACCCGGCACGTTCGGGTCTGTGTTCCCGCGGCGGCTCTGAGTAGCCGTTGCCTGCCAGGCACGATTTTCTGCAACGGGGAACGACGCGGACGCTGCCAAACACCCGATACGCCAGTACAGAACGGAATCTTCCCTGTGGATCCAATGAACATCGTCTTGTTCGCAATGCTCGGAATCTTTATCTTCATGATGTTCCGACGCAACAAGAAGACCAAGGAGCAGGCGGCAACGCTGCAGTCCCAGTTCGAGCCCGGTGTTGAGGTCATGACGAGCTTCGGACTCTATGGCCGGATTGTCTCCATGGACGACGCCGAGAACAAGGTAGTCCTGGAACTCTCGCCCGGAAACCTAGCCACCGTCCACCGCCAGGCCGTGACCAAGATTGTGGAACCGGCCGTCGAAGCCGAAGCTCCGGCCGTCCCGGATGACGCCTCCTCCCTGACCACTGAAGAAGCGGGCACCCCGGCAGCGTCCGCCGAAACCCCGGACGAGACCCTGAAGCGCCTCAACGACGAAGGCAAGAAGGACAACTAGTCCGCGCCACACGGCAGCCCGCGTTACAACACCTCTACGCTGGGGACAACCGCCAGTGGGACTGATAGCTCCCGCCGGTGGTTCCTCCGTAAATAAGAGAAAGATTCACAATGGCACGAACTGGCCCTAACAACTCAGGCCTGAGGGTACTGGTGTGGCTCGGCGTAGTCCTCGCCGTGCTGACCGCCGTCCTGGCCGGCGGCACCCTTGCCGGACAGGCAAACTGGGCACCCAAGCTGGCACTGGACCTCGAGGGTGGCACCCAGATGATCCTGGCGCCCAAGGTTGAGGGCGGTTCGGACATCAATGAAGAGCAGCTCAACCAGGCTGTGGCCATCATCCGCCAGCGTGTGGATGGTTCAGGTGTTGCCGAAGCGGAAATCAGCACGCAGTCCGGCCGCAATGTCGTGGTCAGCCTTCCCGGCACACCTACGAAGGAAACCCGGGACCTGATCCAGGCTTCCGCGGACATGAACTTCCGCCCGGTATTGCTGAACGGAGACGGCGCGTCCGTCCCCACGGAATCCCTCACCCCCGAAGACCAGCTTCCGAAGCCCACGGCAGAGCCCGCCAACGGCAGCGATATCAACTGGATCACCGCGGACATCTACCGCCAGTTCGAAACCATGGACTGCAACAATCCTGCGCCGGAGAGCCCTGAAGCCTCCGATCCCGCCAAACCCCTGGTTACCTGTGAACCGGCAACGGAGACCACACCGGCCATCAAATACATCCTGGGCCCGGTGGAAGTCAAGGGCGGCAACATTGTCACGTCCTCCTTCCAGCTGCAACAGGGTGCGCAGGGCGCTGTGACCAACGACTGGGCCGTCAACATCCAGTTCGACAACGAAGGAACCGCCAAGTTCAAGACGGTCACCGAACGCCTGAATCAGTTCTACGTGGCAGCAGGCGGCGAGACCGGCAACGACCCCAAGGCGCAGTTCGCGATTGTCCTCGATGACCAGGTCATCTCCGCACCGCGGTCACTTGCTGTGATCACCGACGGCCGGCCACAGATCACCGGTAACTTCACCGAAAAGACAGCGAAGGCGCTCTCGGACCAGCTCCGCTTCGGCGCGCTCCCCATCAGCTTCGAAATCCAGAGCGACCAGCAGATCTCCGCTACCTTGGGTGGCGAACAGCTGCGTATGGGCCTCCTTGCAGGCATCATCGGGTTGCTCCTTGTGGTGGTCTACTCACTCTTCCAGTACCGGGCCTTGGGCCTGGTGACCATTGCATCGCTGGTAGTGGCCGGAGCCCTCACCTATCTGGCCATTGCCCTCCTGGGCTGGACTGAAAACTACCGGCTTTCCCTGGCCGGCGTGGCCGGCCTCATCGTTGCCATCGGCCAGACCGCTGACTCGTTTATCGTCTACTTTGAACGCATCCGCGATGAACTCCGCGAGGGCCGTGGCTTGGTCTCCGCGGTGGAGAACGGCTGGAGGCGGGCCAAGCGCACAGTCCTGGCCTCCAAGGCCGTGAACCTGCTGGCCGCCCTGGTGCTTTACTTTGTGGCGGTCGGCAACGTCCGCGGGTTCGCTTTCACGCTGGGTCTGACGGCCATTGCCGACCTCATCGTGGTCTTTATGTTCACGCACCCGACGCTGCAGCTCCTGGCGCGCACCAAGTTCTTCGGGGAGGGCCACCCGCTCTCCGGCCTGGACCCCAAGCGGCTGGGTGTTGTGCCGCTCTACCGCGGCGCAGGACGCCTGCGGACGCCGGAGGCCAAGCCTTCCGTAGTCCGGGCCAAGAACACCGGCGCGGTCGCCGAGGCTGAACGACGCATGACAATCGCAGAACGCCGCCTCGCGGAAAAGCAGGAGCAGCTCACCAGCTCCTCCAAGAGCGCAGCCAAGGAGAACAAGTAATGTCCAGCAGCTTCGCCAATTTCGGCAACGAGCTCTACACCGGGAAGCGCTCCTACAACTTTGTGGGGGCCAAGAAACTGTGGTTCATCATCGCGGCGGTGGCGGTGGCGCTGTCCATCCTCATTCCGGTTGCCAAGGGCGGATTCAACCTTGGCATCGAGTTCCGCGGCGGTTCGGAGTTCACCGTCTCCAACGTCCAGAGCACCGACTCGGCCCTTGGTGAAAAGGTTGTCGAGGACGTGGTGGCCGGCAGCGTTCCGCGTGTGGCCAATGTCGCCGGTACCACCATGCGGATCCAGACGGACAAGCTCACGGATGACGAGACCCTCAGGATCAAGGAAGGCCTCACCACTGCCTACGGTGTCACTGACAACGAGGTGACATCTACCTTTATTGGACCCACCTGGGGCGCGGATGTCACCAAGCAGGCCCTGATCGGCTTGCTCGTCTTTGTGGCCCTGGCCGCTGTGCTGATGGCGCTGTACTTCCGGACCTGGAAGATGTCGCTGTCCGCGATGGCTGGGATGCTGGTGACGATGTTCATCACCGCCGGCGTGTATGCCCTCAGCGACTTCGAGGTGACGCCCTCAGCCATCATCGGGTTCCTGACGGTGCTCAGCTACTCGCTGTATGACACGGTGGTGGTCTTCGACAAGATCCGGGAGAACACCGCTGATCTCGATGCGTCCACGCGCCGCACTTTCGGTGAGGAAGTCAACCTCGCCGTCAACCAGACCCTGGTGCGTTCCATCAACACGATGATGGTGGCCATCCTCCCGGTCGGCGCCATCCTGTTTATCGGTGCCGGCCTTCTGGGGGCAGGCACCCTGCGCGACCTGTCGCTGGCACTGTTCGTCGGAATTCTGATCGGTACTGCGGCGACCATTTTTATTGCTGCCCCGATGTATGCCTGGCTGCGCCAGAACGAACCTGACCTTGTCAAGCAGGCGAAGCGCGTTGAACACCGCAGGTCCGCGAACAATGCCCGGACCGAAGAATCGGCTGCGCCCGCAGGGGCCTGACCCTTCGCATCAGAGCGGGCCTGGCGGCATCGGATTACCGACGCCGCCAGGTCCGTTTCGCATTTAGGCGCCGGTTACATAAGTGAACTGGCGGGGGAATAGACTGGGGTAATTAAACAGTCGTGAGGGGTGCTTCATTGGAAGAACGTTCGGCGTCGGTGCCAACGGCAGGTGGGGATAACAGCCCGGGCCACGGAGTTCAGACCGGGCTGACCGCTTCCGCACGCCCGGCGCCGGTTGTTCCAGTGGACAATTCAGGCGCCCGCCCTACATTTCCCGGCCGGCGCGAGCGGACGCGCTCCCGTCTGGCGCGGCTGACCGGCCGCGGCACGGCAACCTATTCGCCCATTCTTGAGCCGCTGCTGCGTACCGTCCGCGCGAACAACCCCAAAGAAGATTTCGATCTCATCCAGCGTGCCTTCGAGGTGGCTGAGCAGAGCCACCGCGGGCAGAAGCGCAAGAGCGGTGATCCGTACATCACCCACCCTGTGGCCGTGGCCACCATCCTTGCTGAGCTGGGTCTTAGCGGAACCACGCTCGCCGCAGCCCTGCTGCACGACACGGTCGAGGACACCCCGTACACCCTGGCGGACCTCAAAAGGGACTTCGGCCCTGAGGTTGCCATGCTGGTGGACGGCGTCACCAAGCTGGACAAAGTCAGCTTTGGTGAAGCCGCGCAGTCAGAGACCGTCCGCAAAATGGTTGTGGCGATGGCCAAGGACATCCGGGTCCTTATGATCAAACTCGCGGACAGGCTCCACAACGCCCGGACCTGGCGGTTTGTCTCCGCGGAGTCATCGGCCCGAAAAGCCCGCGAAACCCTTGAAATATTCGCACCCCTGGCCCACCGCCTGGGCATGAACACCATCAAGTGGGAGTTGGAGGATCTGTCCTTCGCGGCCCTCTACCCGAAGGTCTATGAGGAAATTGTCCGGATGGTGGGCGACCGCACCCCGGAACGGGAGAAAAGCCTCGGCGTCATCCGGGATCAGATCACCGATGACCTGCGTACCGCACGGATCAAGGCCACCATTACGGGCAGGCCGAAACACTATTACTCGATCTACCAGAAGATGATCGTCCGGGACAAGGATTTCGACGACATTAACGACCTCATGGGCGTCAGAGTGCTCGTTGATTCGGTCCGGGACTGTTACGCCGCGCTGGGCACCATGCATTCGCGCTGGAACCCCTTACCGGGGCGGTTCAAAGACTACATCGCCATGCCCAAGTTCAACATGTACCAGTCACTGCACACCACGGTGATCGGGCCCGGCGGCAAGCCTGTGGAGATCCAGATCAGAACCCACGAAATGCACCGCCGTGCCGAGTACGGTGTGGCCGCCCACTGGAAGTACAAGGATCAGCCCAGCCGTACGGCAGTGGGGCCGGGCAGCCCCCGCGAGGGCGACATGGGCTGGCTGAGGTCCCTGGTGGACTGGCAGCAGGAGACGTCCGATCCAGGGGAGTTCCTGGACTCGCTGCGGTTTGAGATCAACGCCCGCGAAGTCTTTGTCTTCACCCCCAAGGGCGAGGTTATGGCTCTCCCCGCCGGATCGACTCCGGTTGATTTTGCCTACTCCGTCCACACCGAAGTGGGGCATCGCACCATCGGCGCACGGGTCAACGGCAAGCTCGTGCCATTGAACAGCGAGCTGAACCACGGCGACTGGGTCGAGATCTTCACCTCCAAGGCCGAAGGCGCCGGGCCCAGCCAGGACTGGCAGCACTTCGTCAAGAGTGCCCGCGCCCGGAACAAGATCCGTCAGTGGTTCAGCAAGGAACGGCGCGAAGAAGCCATCGACCGGGGCAAGGAACTGCTGACACGGGCGATGCGCAAGCAGAATTTGCCCCTGCAGCGCCTGATGACGCACGAGGCCCTGGCGGCGGTGGCCGCAGACTTCAAGTACCTTGACATCTCGGGCCTCTACGCCGGCGTAGGCGACGGGCATACGTCAGCGCAGTCCGTCATGGAGAAACTCGTTGAAAGCCTGGGCGGCAACGAGAGCACTGACGACGACATCACCGAAGTCAGCATCCCTACGCAGGTGGCCAAAACCAAGTTCTCCGATTCCGGCGTGGTGGTGCGCGGCGTTGGCGATGTCTGGGTGAAACTCGCGCGCTGTTGCACGCCCGTACCCCCGGACCCGATTCTCGGCTTTGTCACCCGGGGCTCCGGTGTTTCGGTGCACCGTACGGACTGCACCAACATTTCGGATCTCCGGGACCAGCCCGACAGGATTGTCGAGGTGGACTGGGCACCCACCCAGTCAAGTGTTTTCCTGGTGGAGATCCAGGTTGAGGCGCTGGACCGGAAGTCCCTGCTCTCCGACGTCACACGCGTCCTGTCCGAGAACCACGTCAACATTCTGGCGGCCAGCGTGAACACCTCCACCGACAGGGTGGCCATCTCCAGGTTCGCCTTTGAGATGGGCGATCCCAAGTACCTCAGCCACGTCCTCAGCGCCGTACGGCGCATCGACGGCGTGTTTGACGTCTACCGGACCACCGGCAACAAGCGCCGGAGCTAGCTGGGCCAGCTTTTCCAGTGCGGCCCGTTTGTGCGGGACCCGAGGGCTCGCTTCGATGGCCAGGATCAGCAGGCGCAGCCGCACGTCCCGCTCCGGGCGCGCCAGCAACTCCGCCAGCGCAGGCAATGCCCGGTAGGCGTCGACGTGCAGGGCAATGTCCACGGCCGTGCGCAGTGGACTGGACACCATCAGCCCGCCCATGCTGAGAACGTCGAACGGGCCAAGCCTGACTTCATGAAGGGTGCAGCCGCGGGTATTGCGGAGGCTCGAAATCCGCCGTTTTGCATCCACAAGCAATGCCAGCCGGTCCGGTTCAGCCGCACAGCCGTAGATCCAGGCTGCCGTCATCCGCCCGGCCACCACGCGTTGCCTGACCGCTGCCGGCACTGCGTAGGCCACCGTTCTGGCCCGCACCTGGGGTGAGGCGGGAGCATCCGGCAGTGTGAAGCCGTGCTGGTGGAACTGGGCCAGGACACCGTCCGCCGCCAGGGACTGGAGTTCGGGCCACGCGAAAGGCTTCCCGGGCGAATACAGGTCCGGGTATTGGGGTGGTGATGAGGTGGCCATCCCTCCATCCTGCCGGGTCTTCCCTTAACGCGCACAGGCCCGGTTCCGGTTATGTGGATAACCGGACCGGGCCTCTGCGTCCTGCGACAGGCGCCTTAGGAAAAGGCGGGCTACAAACTACTGACTAGGAAAGCTCGCTGGCCGAGCGCTGGATCTGGTCCAACCAGGCCTGCCTCGCCTCGAGGGCTTCGCGGGCCCCCTGGATCTTGCGCTGGTTGCCGGCTTTTTCTGCCTTGGCGAGATCGTCCTGCAGGCCGGAAATGGCAGCTTCCAGCTGGGACAGGGCGCTGTTGGTGCGGGCCTTCGTCTCGGGGTTGGAGCGCTGCCAGTTTTCCTCTTCGGCGTGGCGCACAGCGTCCTCCACCTTGCGGAGGCCCGCTTCGATGCGTCCCATGTCGGCGCGGGGGACCTTGCCGGCTTCTTCCCAGCGGTCGCGGACTGACTGGAGCGCCTTCTTGGCCGCGCCCAGGTCCTTGACCGGCAGGATGGTGTTCGCTTCGACGAGGAGCGCTTCCTTCACCGTGAGGTTGGCAGCGTATTCCTGGTCGATCTCCTCGTTGGCTGCCTGCCGGTGCGTGAAGAACACATCCTGGGCGGCACGGAAACGGGCCCAGAGGGCGTCGTCGTCCTTGCGGCTGGCGCGCGGTGAGGCCTTCCATTCATCCATGAGCCGGCGGTATTCGCCAGCGGCAAAGCCCCAGTCAGTGGACGAGGACAGGGCCTCGGCTTCGGAGATGAGCTTCTCCTTGGCCGATTTTGCGGCCGAGTTGGTGCTGTCCAGCTGGGAGAAGTATGCGCGGCGGTGACGGTCGAAGACGGTGCGGGCGGCTCGGAACCGCTTCCACAATGCGTCCTCGTTGCTGCGGCCAAGCCGGATGCCGCTCTTCTGGGCTGTCTTCCAGCTTTCAAAAAGATCGTTCATCCGGGCGCTGGAGGTCTTCCACTGGATCTGTGCGGGATCCTGGCCGGAGATCTCTTCGGCTTCGGCCACGATGGCCTCGCGGGCCGCGAGCTCGGCGGAGCGAACGGCGTCGTGTTCTGCCTTCTCTGCCTTTTCGAGTTCGGCGATCTGCGCGGAAACAGTGTCCAGCCGCGCTTCGGTGGTACGGAGGTCGCCCACCATGTTGCGCTCTGCCAGCTGCTCGCGCAGATGGGTGACGGTCTTCTGCATGTCGGTGCTGGGCGCTTTGGAGCTGATGCGCTGCTCCAGGAGCAGGACCTGCGCAACAATGTCGTCATACTTCCGCGCGAAGTAGCCAAGGGCTTCGTCATTGCTGACGTCGGGGTACTGGCCCACCGGGTGCTCTTCGCCGTCGATCGTCAGGAATACGTGGCCGTCACCTTCGACACGGCCCCACTTGGCAGCTTCCGCCAGCGAGGTCGCGGAGGCGACGGGCGCCGGTGCTGCCGCAGGTGCAGCTGCTGCGGGCTTGGGCCGGGCGGCGAAGGCTGCCGGCGACGGGGCGGGTCGAGCTGCCGGAGCAGGCACCGGTGCCGGAGCCGGGGCTTCTTCAGCGGGAGCCTGAGCAGCCGTGCTTGCGTCACCGGCCGCTTCAACCGGCGCTGCCGGGACCTCGTCAGCTGCCGCAGGCTCCTCAGCCGCTTCCGCCGGGACCTCGTCACCTTCGGCCGGGGCGGCCAGGCCCTCGTGTTCCACGTCCGCTTGAGCCACGGTTTCGTCAACCGTGGCCTGTTCGGCGGTTGCCTGGACAGCGTCTGCCTGGTCAGCCACGGGGGCTGTTACCTCGGTCAGGTCTGCTGCTGTTTCGTCGGATTTCTGACTGTCTGTCACCGCTAAAAGTCTTTCGCTTGGAGGGAAATACTCACGTACTGCACCGCGGCCGTAACGGCCTGGCTTCCTACTTCAGAGAAACCGAGTCTATCGTGACTGTTTGCACAGGTGCGCCGTCTGATGCGCTGGAGCCGGCGGTGATTCCCGCGGCGGCAATGGCGGTCACTGCTTCCATGCCGGAGGTCACCTTGCCCACCACCGTATAGCCCCCGGCGGAGTCGGCGGGAATCACCGTGTCTTTGTAGACCACAAAGAACTGCTTGCCGTTACCGTAGGCGTTGTCGCCGGACCGGGCTATGGCAATCGTGCCCGCAGGATAGGTGTTATCTGGCGGGGTGTTTTCGAGGGGTCCCCAGGTGTACCCGGGGTCGGCAGCAGCGGAGGCGCCGCCGCACTGCAGGAGGCCGAAGGTTTCGCCCGTGGTCAGCCGGTGGCACGCGCTGCCGTTGTAGAAGCCCTCGTCCGTCAGTGCTTTGAAGACCGCCGCGGCCTGGGGTGCCTTGGTGCCGTCGATTTCGACGCCGAGCACGTTCCCGTTCAGTGCCAGTTCACCAGTAAACACCTTGCCGGCGGCAGTGTCCGCGGCCGGGATGTTGGCGCCGTTCGTGGCGGGCGCAGAAGGCGTGGGGGAGTCGGTTGGGCTGGTCAGGCCGGCCTCCGCGGCGGCGAATTCGTCTTCCGTGGGGTTGCCCGCAAAGGCAGTCAGTTGGAGTACGACGGCGAGCAAGACGGCGGCGGTTCCGGCGACGGCGGCAATGACGTTGTCGCGCTTGCGCCGTTTCTCCTGGTCCCCCCGCAGCTCGCGCTTTGCCTCCATCTGCTGGATGCGCCGTTTGGCTTCGCGGGCGCTGCGTGAACTGGCCGCCAATGGTCCTCCTGTGTGTCGGGCCGCGTCCGGTCGTTACTGAATCCGGAGGCGGTTGTCTGCCGGCAGCCTTCTGCGCTGCCGGCCGCCGTATTAGAGATGCCGGCGGATGACGCATAAACTGACTGCCGCACATAGTTTATGCATGAGTTGCCGGACTGCCGCCGTTCCCCGCCCGTTTCGGGTGGAATACCGGGCAAAGTCCCAGGCACCCTTCATCAAGAGGAGAACATCCACCATGGCACGCACCGCCTCCCTGTCCGGATTCCCTGAGTGGCTTCCCGAGGAGCGGCTGGTGGAGCTGCACGTGCTGGACACCCTTCGCAAGGTTTTTGAGCTGCACGGCTTCGCATCCATCGAGACCCGTGCCGTGGAAACCGTGAGCCAGCTGCTGCGCAAGGGTGAGATTGATAAGGAGGTCTACGGCCTCAGCCGCCTTCAGGACGACGACGGCGACACCTCCGACGCGGGTAAGGCCGGCAAAGCTGACCGCAACGCCCTCGCGCTCCACTTCGACCTCACGGTGCCTTTTGCGCGTTACGTCGTCGAGAACGCCGGGTACCTCGCGTTCCCGTTCCGGCGGTACCAGATCCAGAAAGTCTGGCGCGGGGAACGCCCGCAGGAAGGCCGGGCGCGCGAATTTACCCAGGCAGACATCGACGTGGTGGGCGACGGGGAGCTGCCGTTCCGCTATGACGTGGAGATAGCCCTGGTCATTGCCGAAGCCCTGAGCGCACTGCCGATTCCGGACTTCCGCCTGCGGATCAACAACCGCAAGCTTGCCGAGGGCTTCTACCGCGGCATTGGCCTGGACGACACCGCCGGCGTGCTCCGCAGCATCGACAAGCTGGAAAAAATCGGCGCAGCCAAGGTCGCAGAACTGCTCAAGACCGAACTGGGCGCCTCCGATGACCAAGCGCAGGCAGCGCTGAAGCTGGCAGGAATCCGCACCGAGGACACCTCGTTTGTGGCCCAGGTCCGCGCGCTCGGCGTGACGAATGACCTCCTTGAGGAGGGCCTGAATGAGCTGGAACAGGTGATCGAAGCCGCCGTGCAGCGCGCGCCGGGCAAGGTCATTGCCGATCTCAGCATCGCCCGCGGCCTGGACTACTACACCGGCACGGTGGTGGAGACGGTCCTGGTGGGCCACGAACAGCTCGGTTCTATCTGCTCCGGCGGCCGCTACGATGCCTTGGCGAGTAAAGGCAACCGCAAGTTCCCCGGCGTCGGCCTCTCCATCGGTGTGACCCGGCTGGTGTCGCGCATCCTGAGCCAGGACCTGGCCAAGGCCTCACGGTCGGTCCCCACTGCCGTGCTCGTGGCGCTCAGCACTGACGACAGCTGGGGTGCAGCACAGGACGTCGCTGCCCAGCTCCGCAGCCGGGGCATCGCCACCGAAGTGGCCGCCAAAGCCGAGAAGTTCGGCAAGCAGATCAAATTCGCGGACCGCCGCGGCATCCCGTTCGTCTGGTTCACCGACGACGACGGCAAGCACCAGGTCAAGGACATCCGGTCCGGCGAGCAGGCCGACGCCGATCCCGCTACCTGGGCGCCGCCGTCGGAAGACCTTAAGGTCCAGGTCACAACAGTCCAGGCGCCAGCTGCAGCAGCCCAGCCGGCCTGACGCGCGGCTATGGGGCCCAGCGGAAGCCTGAACGGGGTACTTTGACCCGGACTCGCCGCACTCTAGGTCTGTTTCCCTAGTTTTGGTGCCCCAAAGTGCCCCACGACGGCGTAACTTACGGCTGACGCGGCGCTAGCGGCGCAGCCGAAGCACCACGAACCTGCCGGCCGCGCCGACGGCCAGGACGGCGGCCATCCCCAACACCGAGGCGGGCGGCAGTGTGAAAGCCAGCAGCAGGCAACTGATGAAGCCGGCCACATTGAGCCACCTCGGGCCGTGGGACGGGTGCTCCTCAAGGGTGTACGCCGCGGCGTTCGTCACCGCGTAGTAGATGAGCACACCGAAGCTGGAGAACCCCACCACCGTCATCACGTCAGTGGTCAGGATCAGGAAAATCACGACGGCGGCCACCGCCAGTTCTGCCACGAACGGCACCGTATGCTTGCCGCCCACCCGGGCCAAGGGCGCCGGCAGGTCGCGTTCCCGCGCCATAGCCAAAGTTGTTCGGCCCACTCCGGTGATGAGCGCCAGCAACGCGCCCAGGCACGCGGCTGCCGCGCCGGCCTGCACCAGTGGCGCACCGGCGGCAAGCTGCGAATTGAGCACAGCGTCCAGCAACGGGGCCGTGGTGGTGGCCAGCCGGCCTTCGGTCAGGTGGTTTCGGAGCAGCAGCGCCAATACCAGGTAGATGACGAAGGCGCCGGCGAGGGCAGCCAGGATCGCGCGCGGAATAGTCTTGGCCGGGTCCTTGACTTCCTCGCCGAGGGTGGCGATGCGCGCGTAGCCTGCGAAGGCGAAGAACATCAGGCCGGCGGCCGGCAGCACCCCTTCGATTCCGCCGGAACCACCAGGAAGGGACGTCCCGCCGGACGGATGCGGGCCCGCGACAGCGGCAACGGCAGCAAACACCAGGGTGGCCAGGACAACACACAGCAGGATCCTGGTCAGGAGCGCTGTGCGGGTAATGCCAAACAGGTTCACAGCGGTCAGCGCAACCACCGCAGCAATGGCAACCGGCACTGCGTAGCCCGGCGACACGTAGTGGCCGAACGTCAGGGCCATGGCGGCACACGAGGCCGTCTTGCCGCTGACAAATCCCCAGCCAGCCAGAAAACCGGGCCATTCTCCCAACCGCTTCCGGCCGTACACATACGTTCCGCCGCTGGCCGGATACCGTGCGGCCAACTCTGCGGAGGCCACTGCGTTGCAGTAGGCCACAGCACCCGCGATCAGGACAGAGAGGACCAGGAAATTTCCGGACAGGCCCGCCGCGGGGGCAAAGACGACAAAGACGCCGGCTCCGAGCATGGAGCCCAGGCCGATGGACGTGGCGTCAAACACGCCCAGCCTGCGTTGAAGCTGCTGGTGTTCGGGCATGGGGGAGGCGGGCCTTTCCAGCGGGTAAACTCAGACGGGATTGTTCCCGGAACGATCCTATGCAGTTTTTATCTTTTGTTTTCCTGCTGTCGTCTTCAGAAAGGCGTGCTGTGCTGCGCACACATGACCTCGGATCCCTTCGCTCCGAGCACATTGGACAAACCGTAACCCTGGCTGGCTGGGTTGGCCGCCGTCGTGATCACGGTGGTGTTGCATTCGTGGATCTGCGCGATGCGTCCGGCGTGGCCCAGGTTGTGGTCCGTGAGGAAGAGGTCTTCCACGGTCTGCGCAACGAGTACGTCCTGCAGATCACCGGCATCGTCTCCCAGCGCCCCGAGGGCAACGAGAACCCCGCCCTGGCCACCGGCTCCATCGAGGTCATGGCTGACAAGGTGGTTATCCTCAACACCTCCGATCCGCTGCCGTTCCAGATCGATGAGCATGTGGAGGTCGGTGAGGAAGCCCGCCTGAAGCACCGCTACCTTGACCTGCGCCGCCCCGGCCCCGCACGCAACCTCCGGCTGCGCTCCGAAGCCAACCGGATTGCCCGCGAACTGCTCCACCAGGACGGTTTTGTCGAAATCGAGACGCCCACGCTGACGCGTTCGACGCCGGAAGGCGCCCGCGACTTTGTGGTCCCCGCCCGCCTGGCGCCGGGTTCCTGGTATGCGCTGCCGCAGTCCCCGCAGCTTTTCAAGCAGCTCCTGCAGGTGGGTGGCTTCGAGAAGTACTACCAGATCGCGCGCTGCTACCGCGACGAGGACTTCCGCGCCGACCGCCAGCCCGAATTCACCCAGCTGGACATCGAAGCAAGCTTCGTGGACCAGGACGACATCATTGCCCTGGGCGAAAACATCGTCAAGGCGCTGTGGAAGCTGATCGACGTCGAGATCCCCACGCCCATCCAGCGCATCACCTACGCAGACGCCATGGCGCGCTATGGCTCGGACAAGCCCGACCTCCGCTTCGGTGTGGAGCTGACTGAGCTCACCGAATTCTTCAAGGACACCGACTTCGGCGTCTTCAAGGCTCCGTATGTCGGTGCCGTGGTGATGCCCGGCGGCGCTTCCCAGCCGCGACGCACCCTGGACGGTTGGCAGGAATTCGCCAAGCAGCGCGGCCACAAGGGCCTGGCATACGTCCTCTTCAAGGAAGACGGCGAACTGGCAGGCCCGGTTGCCAAGAACCTGACGGAAACCGAGCGTGCAGGCCTCGCCGGCGCCGTGGGTGCCAAGCCGGGCGACTGCATCTTCTTCGCGGCCGGTGATAGGTCAGCGGCCCGTGCCCTCCTGGGTGCTGCCCGCGTGGAGATCGGCCACCGCACCGGCCTGATCGATCCCAGCGCCTGGGCCTTCTGCTGGGTGGTTGACGCCCCCATGTTCGAACCGGCTGCCGCAGCGGTGGCGTCCGGCGATGTGGCTGTTGGCGCCGGCAAGTGGACCGCCGTCCACCACGCCTTCACCTCGCCCAAGCCCGAGTTCATGGACAGCTTCGACAAGGACCCGGAATCAGCCCTGTCCTATGCCTACGACATCGTGTGCAACGGCAACGAAATCGGCGGCGGCTCCATCCGTATCCACGAGCGTGACGTCCAGGAACGGGTGTTCGAACTGATGGGCCTGGACCGGGAAGACGCCCAGACGAAGTTCGGCTTCCTGCTGGAAGGCTTCAAGTTCGGCGCGCCTCCGCACGGCGGCATCGCCTTCGGCTGGGACCGCGTGGTTGCACTGCTGGCGGGCGTTGAGTCCATTCGCGACGTCATTGCCTTCCCGAAGACCGGCAACGGTTACGACCCCCTGACGCAGGCTCCCGCGCCGATCACAGCGCAGCAGCGCAAGGAAGCCGGCGTGGACTTCAAGCCCCAAACGAAACCGGAAGAGCCCAAAAAGGCCGAGTAATCTAAGTACCGCAGTCGAAAGGCTCCCCGGGAAACCAGGGGGCCTTTCGCGTCGGAAGGGTGTTTCGGCGCCTTTTCGAACATGCCCTGAAATGTCTTGCGAACGAACGATTTCGCGACATCTTCCGGCATCAGTTCGTCGCAACATGACCGGGCTCTGTCGCTGACGGGTCCTGCGACAATTCGCACCGCAAGAACCGGTGTCGTCTTTTGGGGGCGGATCGGTGGTGACAGCGGGTTGCGGCGATGCCAGGTCCGGCAGGTGCCGGGCGACGACGGAAATGCGCTGGAACGGGGTGACCGGCGCAGGGACAACGTGCATGTCCGTCCGGAACTCAAGCCGGATCAGTCCAGCCCGTCAAGAGGGGAGGTCGGCAGGTGCCTGGGCGATGGCTTCAGATCCCGCAGGCAATACAGCCGCGCCGCGCCGAAAAATCCCCCGGTTTCCGGGGCCAGCGGCCGTGCCGCGACACCCCCACCGCGGCCCCGCGGAGGGGAAAACGGCCAACATCCTCGGTTTTGCACGTTTGTGCAGAACGCTTGAATATATTCCCGCCTTGTTCGAAGAATGAAAAGGAAGGCGCCCCAGGGCGCGAAGAACAAGCTGCAAGGAAGCAACTTTGAGCAAGCATGAATCCACCGGTGACCACATTCCGGCCTCTTCCCGCACGGCGGTTGAGAGTCTGCGTGAACGCCCCCGGGCGAAGGTGCTGATCATCGGCGGGGGCATCAACGGGGTCGGCACTTTCCGGGACCTGGCGCTGCAGGGCGTGGATGTGGCCCTGGTGGAACGGGGGGACTTCTGCCAGGGTGCGAGCGGCGCCTCATCTCATATGATCCACGGCGGGATCCGCTACCTTGAAAACGGCGAATTCCGCCTCGTCAAGGAATCGGTCACCGAACGCAACCGGCTCCTCAGACTCGCCCCGCACTATGTTAAGCCGCTGAAAACCACCATTCCGATCTTCAGCACCTTTTCCGGCGTGCTGGCCGCCCCGCTTCGGTTCTTGACCCACAAACAGCACGGCACACCCAAGGAGCGGGGGGCCTTCCTGATCAAAATCGGACTGAGCCTGTATGACTCGTTCTCCCGGGACGGCGGCACCGTCCCGCGGCACGAGTTCAAGGGACGCGCCAAGGCGCTGGCGGAACTTCCCCGTCTCAATCCGGGCGTGAAATACACGGCCACCTATTTCGACGCGTCCGTGCACAACCCTGAGCGGCTCACCCTGGATGTCCTCCAGGATGGACAGAAGGCCGCCGGCTCCGGCAATGGCACAGCCCGCGCCGCGAATTACGTCAGCGTCACCGGCATCGGTGAGGACGGCGTCCAGCTCCGTGACGAACTCGCGGGGGAGACGTTCTCCTTCACGGCCGATGTGATCGTGAACACAACCGGGGCCTGGGTCGACCTGACCAATGAGGCGCTGGGCTCGCCTTCCCTGTTTATGGGAGGGACCAAGGGATCCCATATCGTGCTGGATCACCCCGCACTGTCCGATGCCTGCCAGGGCAGCGAAATCTTCTTCGAACACACGGACGGCAGGATCGTCCTGATTTACCCCATGGGAGACCGTGTCCTGGTCGGCACCACGGACATCCGCGCCGACATGGACGAGGACGCCGTCTGCACCGACGAGGAGATCACATACTTCTTCGACCTGATCAAACACGTCTTTCCTGACATCACGATCACCCGGGAGAGCATCGTGTACAGCTTCGCCGGGGTGCGCCCGCTCCCGCGTGATGAAGCCGAGCACCCCGGGTTCGTCTCCCGCGATTACCGCATTGAACGCCGCGACCGTGAAATCGCCGGCACCAACGTTCCGGTCCTGAGTCTTGTCGGGGGCAAATGGACGACCTTCCGGGCCCTGTCCGAGCATGTGACCAACGATGTCCTGGCGATCCTTGGTCACAAACGGAACATCTCCACCGCCAAGCTTCCCATCGGCGGCGGAGCGGACTTCCCGCCCACCGAGACCGATGTGCAGGCCTGGATCACACAGCACGTGTCCGATGATCTGGACGCCGCACGCGTCGAAGGACTGCTGACCCGCTACGGCACCCGTGCAACCGACGTCCTCACGTACCTCAACGCCGGCGAGGACCGCGTCCTGAGCTCGACCCGCGAGCTGAGCCTGCGCGAAATCGAGTTCATGGTCCGGCACGAGCAGATCGGACATCTGATCGATGTCCTCATCCGGCGCACGTCCCTGGCCTTCCGGGGCCTGGTCACCGCCGAACTCCTCACCGAGCTGGCCCAGGCCCTCGCAGGACCGCTCGGCTGGGATACGGCCCGGATGGCCCAGGAAATCACGCACGCACAAGACGTGCTGCAGCGTTTCCATGGGGTCCCGGTACAAAGCCAGATTTCCTGACTCACAGCAAGGCCACGCATTAAAAGCCGGACCGCTGCTTTGGCGCGGGTCCGGACCAGTACAGGGGACCGGAGGGGCGGAACGACGCCTATCGCAGGGCCCGCCCCCGACCGCCGGTCATCGCCCGAGACCGGCCACAAACAGAACAATAAGAGGAGTCAAAGATGTCTCTTGGAATTATCTTCCTGTCCGAAATATTCGGCACCGCGATGCTGACGCTGCTCGGCTGCGGTGTCGTCGCCAACGTTGCCCTGAAGGGAACGAAGGGAAACAACGGCGGGTTTCTCATGGTCACCTGGGGCTGGGGCATCGCCGTCTTCGCCGGTGTGTTCATCGCAGCAAAATCCGGCGCCCACCTCAACCCGGCCGTCACGCTGGGCCTGATCCTCAACGGCAAGAAGGAATTCGTCCCCGGCATCCCGGTCGATTTCCTGTCGACCATCACCTATTTCGGCGGCGAACTGACCGGCGCCTTCCTGGGCGCCGTGGTCTGCTGGCTGGCGCACAAGCAGCACTTCGACGCGGAGCCCCTGGCAGCCAGCAAACTGGCGGTGTTCTCCACCGGCCCGGCCATCCGCTCCGCCCCGTGGAACCTGATCACCGAAATCATTGGCACCTTCGTCCTGGTCTTCGTCATCCTGACCTTCGGCGGCACGCCCTCCGGACTCGGACCGCTGGCGGTGGCCCTGCTGGTGGTCGGCATCGGTGTTTCCCTCGGCGGCCCCACCGGCTACGCCATCAACCCGGCCCGTGACCTCGGACCACGCATCGCACACGCACTGCTCCCGATCAAGGGCAAGGGCAAAAGCGACTGGTCCTACTCGTGGATTCCCGTCGTCGGTCCCCTGGCCGGCGGAGGACTGGCCGGCCTCGTTGCCGCCGCCGCGCCCATTGTATTCACCGCCGCACCGTAACCGTCGCGCACCCGAACACCGTCATTCACTAAGACAAGGAAGTCATGATGAAGCAGTACGTAATCGCAATCGACCAGGGCACGACCAGCAGCCGTGCCATCATCTTTGACCACAACGGCAATATCATCTCCAGCGGCCAAAAAGAACACGAACAAATCTTTCCCCAGGCCGGCTGGGTCGAACACGACCCCGTCGAAATCTGGGACAACATCCGCGAGGTCATCGGCTCAGCGCTGTCCAAGGCAAACCTGACCAGCCACGACATCGCCACCGTGGGCATCACCAACCAGCGCGAGACCGCCGTCGTCTGGGACAAGACGACGGGGCGTCCGGTGTACAACGCCATCGTGTGGCAGGATACACGCACCCAGGACATCGTCGATCAGCTGGCCAGATACGGCGGTGTGGACCGTTTCAAGAAGCAGGTCGGGCTGCCGCTGGCCACCTACTTCTCCGGCACCAAGATCAAATGGATCCTGGACAACGTCCAGGGTGCGCGGGCCAAGGCCGAAGCAGGGGACCTGCTCTTCGGCACCACCGACTCCTGGGTGATCTGGAACCTGACCGGCGGCAGCACCGACGGCGGCATTCACATTACCGACGTCACCAACGCGTCCCGGACCCTGTTCATGGACCTGGAAACACTGCAATGGGACAACAGCATCCTTGAGGCGTTTGACGTGCCCAGGTCCATGATGCCAGAAATCAGGTCCTCTTCCGAGGTCTACGGCACCGTCCACCACTCCCAGCTGCTGCGCGGAGTTCCCATCGCCGGCATCCTTGGGGACCAGCAGGCAGCCACCTTCGGCCAGGCCGCGTTCGGCAAGGGCGAGGCCAAAAACACCTACGGCACCGGCTGCTTCCTCATCTTCAACACCGGCGAAGAGATCGTTCATTCGAGCAACGGCCTGTTGACCACGCTCGGCTACAAGCTCGGCGATGCGAAGCCGCACTACGCGCTGGAAGGATCCATCGCCGTCACCGGATCGCTGATCCAGTGGCTGCGGGACAACCTGGGCCTGATCGACTCCGCCCCGGAGGTTGAGTCCCTGGCCGCGTCGGTGCCGGACAACGGCGGCGCCTACTTCGTACCGGCATTCTCCGGCCTCTTCGCACCCTACTGGCGTCCGGATGCCAGGGGCGCCCTGGTCGGGCTGACCCGTTTTGTCACCAAGGCCCACATTGCCCGGGCGGCACTGGAAGCCACCGCGTTCCAGACCCGCGAGGTGCTGGAGGCCGTCAACGCGGACAGCGGGGTGTCACTGACCGAGCTGAAGGTCGACGGCGGCATGGTCGCCAACGAGGCCCTCATGCAGTTCCAGGCCGACATCCTCGGAGTCGCCGTGGTACGGCCCAGAATCGTCGAAACGACGGCGCTCGGCGCCGCCTACGCGGCTGGCCTGGCCATCGGCTTCTGGAAAGATCTCGGAGAGCTCACCGCCAACTGGGGCGAGGACAAGCGCTGGACACCGAAAATGGACGACGCCGAGCGTTTCCGCCAGCTCCGGCTCTGGAAAAAGGCCGTGACCAAGTCCATGGACTGGGTAGACGAGGATGTGAAGTAGGGCCCATCGCCCCCGCCACACAGCGGCGGCGGCCGGGAGCCTATTCCGTGCAGGTGGCGCCTGCGGGCCGCCACCTGCGCGCCCCCGCGCCCGGAGCCGGCCCGATGGCCGGGCGCTCAAGTGTTGCCAAGGCTTCCGGCAACGGCCCCGCCCCCACCGGAAAACAGATCCGCCGCACGCTGACCGCCACGCATCCCCCACTACCCGTTCAAGAATGAAGTCGCTATGTCTGACGCTTCCAGATCAACCCGCTATTCAACCCTGTCCCCGGCGCTGGCTGTGGGTGACGACGAACCCGACCGGAACCTGGCGCTGGAACTCGTCCGCGTGACCGAAGCGGCCGCCATTGCCGGTGGCCACTGGGTCGGATTCGGCGACAAAAACAAGGCCGACGGCGCTGCCGTGGACGCCATGCGTTCCCTGCTGTCCACCGTCCATTTCAACGGCGTCGTCGTCATCGGTGAAGGCGAAAAGGACGAAGCCCCCATGCTGTACAACGGTGAGCACATCGGTGACGGCACCGGCCCCGAATGTGACGTCGCCGTGGACCCCATCGACGGAACCCGACTGGCTGCCCTCGGCATCAACAACGCCCTCGCCGTCCTCGCCGTGGCCGAGCGCGGCACCATGTTCGATCCCTCCGCCGTCTTCTACATGGAGAAGCTGGTCACCGGGCCGGAAGCCGCGGACGTCGTGGACCTGCGGCTTCCGGTCAAGCAGAACCTGCACCTCATCGCCAAGGCCAAGGGCGTCAAGGTCAACCAGTTGAACGTTATGATCCTGGACCGCGACCGCCACCGCGGGCTGGTGGAGGAAATCCGCGAGGCCGGTGCCCGAACCAAGTTCATCATGGACGGCGACGTCGCCGGCGCGATCGCGGCCGCGCGCTCCGGTACCGGGGTCGACGCGCTCATGGGAATCGGCGGAACGCCGGAAGGCATCGTAACAGCCTGCGCCATCAAGACGCTCGGCGGCGTGATCCAGGGCCGGCTGTGGCCCACCAGCGATGACGAGAAGCAGAAGGCCATCGACGCCGGCCATGACCTGGACCGGGTCCTTTCCACCGACGACCTCGTCACCGGCGACAACTGCTACTTCGCGGCCACCGGCATCACCGACGGCGACCTCCTCCGCGGTGTCCGCTACGCCAAGGACAAGGTGCTGACCCAGTCGATCGTGATGCGATCCAAATCAGGCACCGTCCGCTTCGTCGACGGCGAACACCAGGCCCACAAGTGGGAATCCTATTCCCGCCAGAGCTAACCGCTGAACCTCACCCGGCGATGCATTCCAACCGGACTGCGTCGCCTGGTGAGTTCCGTGCCTTATTGCGGAGTTTTCGCGGAGCTGGCGGGCGGGCTGGCAGCGACCGTAGACAAAATGATTGGCTTGTGACTCGCCGGCATCGATATCGACGACGCCGATCAACGGCTGGTGGCCCAGCTGCAGCTCAGGCTACAAAACCGGGTGTAACACGATGACTGGTGCCGTGAAGTCCGACGCAGATGTTACCTGCAATTCATCTCGGTCCACGCCAAGTCATTCCACTGCAGGATCGCTCGCCGTCAGCCTCGTCACGTGAGAATCCTGGCGCAACCGGGAGAGGTCCCAGGACCTGCTACCAACGGCGGCCGGAACGCAACGTCAAACTGCACATCATCGCCCGGGCCATGTCTATGGAGCTGCCCTCTGACCGCGCGATCCGTGCGGCGCATGAGCTGATAGAAGCAGGCGGCGTGCACGGAAGGCTCGTACTCGACTTCAGTGGCTGAACTGCGGCTAACCTCCCAAGCGGCCTAGCGCTACTTTCCCGCGCATTGGTCCCCGACCCGCGTGTTCAGTTCGTCCGCTGTGCGGACGAACGCCAAATAACTGTCTTGGTCCGCCGCCCCTTCGGCCGCCGGATCGGGCATGCTTCCCGTACGCGGTCACAAAGGCTGATCACATGGTCGAATCGCTGCTCGACGAACTCCCCGGATGCTTGGAGCGAGCGCCACCAATGTCAATGCCACGCTCACGCATCACGCGTACGGCGTTGGGGTGAAGGTCTTTGGGGTGACTACCGGCGCTGGCGGCTTCGATCCGAGAGCCGCCCAGGCACTACAAGGTCGCCTCGGCCATCTGGGACCGAGCGTTGTTGCCCGTACACAGGAACAACACGCGGACGGGCGACAGAGCCGGCGGTCGTTCGCGGTGTGCCGGCACTGGCGAGCTCGATGAGGTTTTCCGGGGATTTCGGATGGTCCTATGCGGTGGTTGCGGCTGTGAGTTCCGCCCCGCAGGTTTGGCACCTGGCGCCGGAGACGGAGCGGGTCCCGCAGGTTGTGCAGATAATGCGCATCGTAATGCGCATCGATTTTCCGCTCGGCGACTGCGTGTGCCTCTGCGCCCACACGGTGACACGCGGTGACGTGGCGGATAGCGGTGCGAAAACCTGCCGCTTACATGGGAAAGTCACGGGAACCCGGCTCTCCTTATCCTGCGTCTCGGCGAACCCCCCATGAAGGCCTGCGGCGACGTAGCATCAAGGTAGGCGGCAGCCNTTTACGGACCGTGCCCGTCGCGTGGTTGTGCTTGCCCAAGAAGAGGCACGCATGCTGAACCACAATTACATTGGTACCGAACACATCCTCTTGGGTCTGATCCATGAAGGTGAGGGCGTTGCCGCCAAAGCTCTTGAGTCCTTGAGCATTTCGCTCGACGGCGTGCGCGAGCAGGTGCAGGAGATCATCGGCCAGGGCCAGCAGGCCCCGTCCGGCCACATCCCCTTCACGCCGCGCGCCAAGAAGGTGCTGGAGCTCGCACTCCGCGAGGCCCTGCAGCTGGGTCACAACTACATCGGCACGGAGCACATCCTGCTGGGCCTCATCCGTGAGGGTGAGGGCGTTGCCGCCCAGGTGCTGGTCAAGCTGGGCGCAGACCTCAACCGGGTCCGCCAGCAGGTCATGCAGCTCCTCTCCGGCTACCAGGGCAAGGAAACCACCGGCGCAGGCGTCGGCCCGGGCCAGCCCGAAGGCGCTCCCGCCGGCTCCGTCGTCCTGGACCAGTTCGGCCGCAACCTCACCCAGGCTGCGCGCGAGAACAAACTGGACCCGGTGATCGGACGCGAATCCGAAATGGAACGCGTGATGCAGGTCCTTTCGCGGCGCACCAAGAACAACCCTGTCCTGATCGGTGAGCCCGGCGTCGGCAAGACCGCCGTCGTCGAGGGTCTCGCCCAGGCGATTGTCCGCGGCGATGTCCCGGAGACTCTCAAGGACAAGCAGCTCTATACCCTGGACCTGGGCTCCGTGGTGGCAGGGTCCCGGTACCGTGGTGACTTCGAAGAGCGGCTGAAGAAGGTCCTGAAGGAGATCCGCACCCGCGGGGACATCATCCTGTTCATCGACGAAATCCACACCCTGGTCGGTGCGGGTGCCGCCGAGGGTGCGATCGATGCGGCTTCGATCCTGAAACCGTTGCTGGCCCGGGGCGAGCTGCAGACCATCGGTGCCACCACGCTGGATGACTACCGCAAGTACATCGAGAAGGATGCTGCCCTGGAGCGCCGCTTCCAGCCGATCCAGGTCAAGGAACCCTCCGTGGCTCACACCATCGAGATTCTCAAGGGTTTGCGTGACCGCTACGAGGCGCACCACCGGGTTTCCATCACCGACGGCGCGCTGGTCGCCGCGGCGAACCTTTCGGAGCGTTACATCTCGGACCGCTTCCTGCCGGACAAGGCAATCGACCTGATCGATGAGGCCGGCGCCCGGCTGCGTATCCGGCGCATGAGCGCTCCGCCGGAGCTGAAGGCGATGGATGAGCGCATCGCTGCGCTGAAAATGGAGAAGGAGTCTGCGTTGGATGCGGAGGACTACGAGGGTGCCGCAGCGCTGCGCGACCAGGAGCAGAAGCTCGTCGCGCAGCGTAGAGAGAAGGAACGCGGATGGAAGTCCGGCGGCATGGACGACATCTCCGAGGTGGATGAGGATCTCATCGCCGAGGTGCTGGCCAACTCCACGGGCATTCCGGTCTTCAAGCTGACCGAGGAAGAGTCCTCGCGACTGCTGAAGATGGAAGACGAACTGCACAAGCGCGTGGTGGGCCAGAATGAGGCCATCAGGTCATTGTCGCGGGCTATCCGCCGCACCCGGGCGGGCCTGAAGGACCCGAAGCGTCCCGGCGGCTCGTTCATCTTCGCCGGCCCCACCGGTGTGGGTAAGACGGAGCTGGCCAAGGCCCTGGCCGAGTTCCTGTTCGGCGAGGAAGACACACTGATCACCCTGGACATGTCCGAGTACTCGGAGAGGCACGCCGTGTCGCGTCTCTTCGGTGCGCCTCCGGGGTATGTCGGTTACGACGAGGGCGGGCAGCTGACCGAAAAGGTCCGGCGCCGTCCGTTCTCCGTGGTCCTGTTCGACGAAGTGGAAAAAGCCCATGCGGACCTCTTCAACTCACTCCTGCAGATCCTCGAAGACGGCCGCCTGACCGATAGCCATGGCCGGGTGGTGGACTTCAAGAACACCGTGATCATCATGACCACCAACCTGGGCACGCGGGACATCTCCAAGAGCGTTGCCACCGGCTTCCAGTCGGGCACGGACACGCAGACCGGCTACAACCGGATGCGCGCCCGGGTCACGGAGGAGCTCAAGCAGCACTTCCGCCCCGAGTTCCTCAACCGTGTAGACGACGTCATCGTCTTCCCCCAGCTGACCCAGGACGAGATCATCCAGATCGTGAACCTGATGATCGGCCGTCTGGAGCAGCGCCTGGCGGACAAGAACATGGGCATCGAGCTCACCACCGCGGCCAAGGTTCTCCTGGCAACGCGCGGTTACGACCCGGCCATGGGTGCCCGGCCGCTGCGCCGCACCATCCAGCGCGAGATCGAGGACCAGCTCTCCGAGAAGATCCTCTTCGGCGAGATTCACCCGGGCGACATCGTTGTGGTGGATGTGGACGGCGACGGCGACGACGCGCAGTTCACCTTCACAGGAAACACGAAACCCCGGATTCCGGACGCACTGCCGGCCGCGAGCTAACCCGGGTTAGCGTGGTATTTTTTCCGTTTTCTGAAGCGCCCCCTTAAGGGGGCGATGGGCAGTTGTGATGCCCGGCGACTTCCACGCACCAACCACATCAAACCCGGCAAATACAGGCCATTACGAGGCCCGAACGGACGTTAGCGTCGGATATTTCACTAAATCACAAGCCGCCCTCAAGCGGTCGTCACTCCGATGATGCTTGAAGCTTCAATAAAAATGGCATAGTACGGCTGCATGACGCAAACATTTGGCCTGCCTCCGGTTCTCTTTCTCAGTCACGGTGCGCCGCCGCTTGCCGACGACGCTCCCTGGACCCAACAGTTACACGAGTGGTCCGGCACCTTCAGCAAGCCCAAGGACATCTCGATGGTGTCCGCGCACTGGGAAAACGCACCCGTGACCCTGAGTGCCACTCAGCGGGATCCAGGCCTTGTTTATGACTTTGGCGGCTTCGCGCAAAAGTACTACGACGTCAAATACGACGCCCCGCAGGCGCCGGGGCTCGCCACCGAGGTGGAGCGGCTGGTGGCTGTCCACGGCCACCTCGTCGAGCGCGATGAGAGCCGTGGGCTGGACCACGGAGCATATGTGCCGCTCAAGGAGCTGTTCCCCGAAGCCGATGTTCCAGTGGTCCAGATGTCCATGCCCACCCTCGATCCGCAGGGCCTGTTTGACCTCGGCATGTCGCTGGCACCGCTGCGCGAACGCGGCACCCTCATCGTCGGTTCCGGGTTCACCACGCACAATCTCCGCTGGTTCAACCCGGCCGGTGGTCCGGACAGCCCTCCGCCGGCAGCCTCGAGCGAGTTTGACCACTGGGCGGAAGAAGCCATGGCGCGCGGCGATGTCGATGCCATCCTGGACTTCCTGAACAAGGCGCCGGCGGCCCGGCAAGCGCACCCGCGCAGCGAGCACTGGGCGCCGCTGTACGTTGCGCTCGGCGCAGCCTATGGCTCCGGTGACCTGCACGCGAAGACTGCAATCGAAGGTTTCTGGTACGGGTTGTCGAAGCGCTCCTGGACGCTGACCTAGAAATTACGTCGGGGTCAATCCGGAGGCCCCGGGATTCCACTTGTCCGGCAGTGCGTCGGCTACCTGGATCCGGACGGCGCAGACATCCGCGGCGGCCTTCCTCATCACCGAGCCATTGGGATCAGGCACGTCCAGGAAGTCCAGCCGGGGGACTGAGGCATAGAGCCTCAGGGCCGGGTGGTCCATGACCAGCCCGGCCAGGGTCCGGTCTCCGCCGGGAGCAAGGTACTCGACGGAGTGGCCGCCGAAGATCGCTGCTGCGTGGCCTGCCACCTTCTCCACCAGTTCATCTGCCTGGTTGGCCCGACGGCGCGCGAACCGCTGCTGGGACTGGCCTCCCGCAGCAGTCCGGGACTGCACGTAGCGGGATCCGGTCTTGGACGCCGTCAAGGTGCCTTCCTTGGCCACGGCCACCGCATAGCCGCCGCGCCGCACGAGCACCAGGCCCGCGGTCCGGGGCTGGGCTGCAACAGACGCCAGGCGTTCCAGGGGATCGGCACCACGTCCGGGCCGCCCGTCGGGTGGCCACGGCGCCTGGAGCAGCGCGATGGTGCCGTCGGCTGCGACAAGCCGCACGCCGTCGTCGTCATCGCTGAGCCGGAAGCCGCCGTGCGCGGCCCCGAAGCGGTCCGCCCATCCGGCCAGGCGTTCGCCGGACACAAACGCGGTCCTGACGGACCCCGGACGGCCGGCGCCGGGGGTGCTGCGTGCGCTCATGGCGGGATCCCTTAGGTGGCGGGCGGAAAATGGAGGGCGGAAGTGGGGCGGTGAACTAATGAGTAGCCTATCTATGTGGATGATCTCTTCGCCCAAGGGCATGGCAATGACGACGACGACAGTGACGAACCGTCGTCGGCTGGCCCCGCCGGGACCGGCCGTACCGCCGCGCCGCGCAGCCCCTTGGCCGTCCGGATGCGGCCGCGCACCTTGGATGATGTGGTGGGACAGCAGCACCTGCTGGGGCAGGGATCGCCGTTGCGGCAGTTGGCGGCCGGCACCGACGCCCTGGGTCCAGCAGGCCCCAGCTCGCTGATCCTCTGGGGACCGCCCGGGACCGGAAAAACCACGCTCGCCCATGTGATCGCGAAGGGCAAGGGGCGGAAGTTCGTGGAGTTGTCCGCCATCACCGCGGGCGTCAAGGACGTTCGGCGGGTCATGGACGAAGCCCTCACGGCGCGGGATCTGTACAAAACCACCACGGTGCTTTTCCTCGACGAGATCCACCGCTTCAATAAGGCACAGCAGGATGCCCTGCTGCCCGGCGTGGAGAACCGCTGGGTGGTACTCGTGGCGGCAACCACGGAAAACCCGTCCTTTTCGGTGGTCTCGCCACTGCTGTCCCGTTCCCTCCTGCTCACCCTGAAACCGCTGACGGAGGCGGACATTGAAGGGCTCCTGCAGCGCGCCGTGTCGGACGATCGCGGCCTGAACGGGAAAGTGGAGCTCAGTGCCGAGGCCCTGGCCCACCTCGTCAGGCTCGCCGGCGGCGACGCGCGGCGCGCACTGACGGCCCTCGAGGCCGCATCGGGTGTGGCCTTCGGCGATGCAGACGACGCCGATGCCGACTCGCTGGTCACCGTCGAGCTGAAACACACCGAGCGCGCCCTGGATGTGGCCGCCGTGCGCTACGACCGGGCCGGCGACCAGCACTACGACGTAGTCAGTGCCTTCATAAAATCGGTCCGCGGCTCTGATGTGGACGCAGCACTGCACTACCTCGCCAGGATGCTGGAAGCTGGGGAGGACCCGAAGTTCATTGCCCGGCGGATTGTGATTTCTGCAGCGGAGGACGTGGGAATGGCGGACCCTACAGCGCTGCAGACGGCGGTTGCCGCCGCGCAGGCGGTACAGCTGATCGGTATGCCCGAGGGGCGGATCGTCCTGGCCGAGGCCGTGGTGCATCTGGCCACCGCACCGAAATCCAATGCCGCGTACATGGGAATCAACAAGGCCGTCGCGGATGTCCGTGCCGGCCTGGGCAACGGGATACCGGCGCACCTGCGCGATGCGCACTACCCGGGGTCCAAGCAGCTGGGCCACGGGCTCGGCTACAAGTACGCCCACGATGCCCCCCATTCCGTGGCCAGCCAGCAGTACCCGCCGGATGACCTCGTGGGTCGGGACTACTACGAGCCCACCGCTAACGGCGCGGAACGGGACATCGCCGTGCGCCTCGAACGGCTGCGGAAGATCATCCGCGGCAACTGACCGGCGTCGGCGGTGGAGTGACCCCGGCAGCTATGCCATCGGAGTGACGCGGGGGAGCGGCGGCCGGAGTGTGGGATTGCAGGCGAATCCTGCTAAGATTGTTCGTTGTCTGGCAAGGCGCGGACGCAATCTCCCCATCCTTCAGTATTTTCTGCTGTTTCGTTGGGGTAGCCCTGTGCCCAGTAGCAAAAGGCAGCGGTTGGCCGATGCTCTCCATCGTGGAGGCCAGTAACACTGACACACCGCAGATATTGGAAGGACACAAGTGGCTAACAACACTCGTGCTCGCCGTACAGCACGCCTCTCGCGTGCACTCGGCATTGCTCTGACCCCCAAGGCCGCCAAGTACATGGAGCGCCGCCCGTACGGCCCCGGTGAGCATGGCCGTGCCCGCAAGAAGCAGGACTCCGACTACGCCGTACGTCTGCGCGAAAAGCAGCGTCTGCGCGCCCAGTACGGCATCCGCGAAGCCCAGATGACCCGCGCCTTCGAAGAAGCCCGCCGCACCAAGGGCCTGACTGGTGAAAACCTGATCGAACTGCTCGAAATGCGTCTTGACGCCCTCGTGCTGCGTGCCGGCTTCGCCCGCACCATCGCCCAGGCCCGCCAGCTCGTTGTGCACCGCCACATCATGGTTGACGGCATCCGCGTTGACCGGCCGTCCTTCCGCGTCAGCGAAGGCCAGCTTGTCCACGTCCACACCCGCAGCGAAACCATGGTTCCGCTCCAGGTTGCAGCAGCCGGCGCACACCGCGACGTCCTGCCCCAGGTTCCGGCCTACCTGGACGTCAAGCTTGACGCCCTGCAGGCCCGCCTGGTCCGTCGCCCGAAGCGCTCCGAGGTTCCCGTAACCTGCGAAGAGCAGCTCGTCGTCGAATTCTACGCACGCTAAATCCCAGCAGCGTATCCAAAGAAGCCCGTGGCAAGCGCCACGGGCTTCTTTGTATGTAAGGTACTTGGGGGACATCTGCGGAACGCATCAAGGCAGCGTGCGCGCAGGTAACGGATCCACGTCAGTTTCAAGGAGATGAACGTCTATGTCTGGTGGCGATATTGCCGGCCTGATCGCAGCCGGGGTGTTCGCGCTGCTGGTGCTGCTGCTCGCCGTGCCCATCCTGAAGCTCGGCAGTGTGCTGGAGGAGATCCGGACCTCCATCCGCTCCCTCAGCGACGGCGCCACGCCCCTGATGGACGAAGTCACCGCGACTGTGTCCACCACCAACCAGCAGTTGAAGAAGGTGGATGGCATCGCCTCCAACGTTTCAGATGCGTCGGCAAACCTCTCAGCGCTGTCATCACTCGTTGCAGCGACCGTCGGTTCACCGCTGATCAAGGTGGCAGCCTTCAGCTACGGCGTGCGCTCCGCCCTCGCCAACCGCAAGAAGCCGGCCCCCGGCCGCCGCAGCCGCTAAGCCACCGGAGAACTGAAATGAAACGATTTGTCTGGATGGGAATCGGCGTGGCCATCGGAGTCATCGCGTTCCGCAAGATCAGCGAAGCGCAGTCTAATATGCAGGCGAACCTGGGGCCGGAAGGCCTGAACCGCGCCGTGGGCCGGTTGGCTGACGGCGTGTACGACTTCGCCGATGCCGTGCGTGCCGGAATGCATGAGCGGGAGACGGACCTCCGGGCCGCCCTCGGGATCGACTCCCCGGCCGTCCCATCGCGGGATCCAGCCCGCCGCTGAACGCGCGGGAAAAACGCGCGAGAATTAAACCAGCAGCCGCTTGCCGGCACTGCCGTCTGAATCAATAAGTCATGCGTGGCACAACGCGTGAACCGAGAAGGGTATGTAATCAGCTCATGAAGTCGCAGGAGATCACAAAGCGCTGGGTGGACTTTTTTGTCAGCAAAGGACACACCGCGGTTCCCTCCGCCTCGCTGGTCTCCAGCGACCCCTCCCTCCTGTTCACCGTGGCCGGCATGGTCCCGTTTATCCCCTACCTGACTGCCCGTGAAGAAGCCCCTTTCGACCGGGCCACCAGCGTTCAGAAGTGCATCCGCACCGGTGACATCGAAGAGGTGGGCAAAACCGCCCGCCACGGTACCTTCTTCCAGATGTGCGGCAACTTCTCCTTCGGCGATTACTTCAAGGAAGACGCCATCAAGTACGCCTGGGAGCTGCTCACCAAGAGCGTGGACGACGGCGGCTACGGCCTTCCGCCGGAACTGCTGTGGGTGACGGTTTACGAAGAGGACGACGAAGCCAAGGAGCTGTGGCTGACGCACACCGGCGTTCCGTCCGAGCGCATCCAGCGTATGGGCAAGGCCGACAACTACTGGCACACCGGCCAGCCGGGCCCCGCAGGCCCGTGCTCGGAGATCTACTACGACCGGGGCCCTGCCTACGGCGTCGAGGGCGGTCCCATCGCCGACGAAAACCGGTACGTTGAAATCTGGAATCTGGTATTCATGCAGTACCAGATCGACAACGTCCGGTCCAAGGACGACTTCGACGTCGTCGGCGAGCTGCCCAAAAAGAACATCGATACCGGCCTCGGCATGGAGCGCCTCGCGATGATCCTGCAGGGCGTCGAGAACATGTACGAGACCGACCAGGTCCGGCCTGTGATCGACAGGGCTGCCGAGCTGTCGGGCCGGGAGTACACGTCGGCCGAAACACCTGAGGATCCGCACCACACGGACGACGTCCGCATGCGGGTTGTGGGTGACCACATCCGTTCGGCTCTTATGCTGATCGCCGACGGCGTGACGCCGTCCAACGAGGGCCGCGGCTACGTCCTGCGCCGGCTGATCCGCCGCGCCGTGCGTTCCATGCGCCTGCTCGGCGTCGAAAAGGCCTGCCTGCCGGACCTGCTCCCCGCCTCACGCGATGCCATGAAGGGTGTCTACCCCATCGTGGCGACGGACTTTGACCGCATCAGCAGGATCGCCTATGCCGAAGAGCGGGCCTTCCTGCGCACCATCGCGTCAGGTACCGCCCGGCTTGAAGACGCCGTAATTGATTCCAAGGCCGCAGGCACGCCGCTGTCCGGCGCCGACGCCTTCGCCCTTCACGACACTTACGGTTTCCCGATCGACCTCACCCTGGAAATGGCTGAGGAAGCCGGACTCAAGGTCGATGAACCGGAATTCCGCCGCTTGATGCTCGAACAGCGCCAGCGCGCGCAGGCCGACGCCAAGGGCAAGAAGGGTGGCCACGCCGATCTAAGTGCGTTCCAGGAACTTCTGGCCCAGGGCGAGACTGTCTTCACCGGATACACCGAGCTGGATGGTGAGTCCCGGGTCCGGGGCATCCTCAACCGCGGACAGAATGTGGGGCACGCCGCCACCGGCGACGAAATTGAACTCGTCCTGGCGGAGACGCCGTTCTACGCTGAAGCCGGCGGGCAGTCGGCTGACACGGGCCTCATCACCGGTGACGGATTCGTCGTCGAAGTCCTGGACGTCCAGCGCCCCATCAAGGGACTGAGCGTCCACAAGGCAATCGTCCGCGAAGGCGAGATCGGTTCCGACTCACTGGTCCGCGCAGCCGTGGACCGCGAGCGGCGCCACGCCGCCGAGCAGGCCCACACCGGCACGCACATCGTCCACGCCGCCCTGCACCAGATCCTTGGCCTCGAAGCCACCCAGCGCGGTTCCTACAACAAGGCCGGCTACCTGCGCTTCGACTTCGCCTGGGGCGAAGGCCTCAGCACCGCCACGCGTTCGGAAATCGAGGAAGTTTCCAACCTCGCCATCCGCAACAACTTCCGCGTGGACACCAAGGTCATGGGCCTGGCAGAGGCCAAGGCGCTGGGTGCCATGGCGCTCTTCGGCGAAAACTACGGCAGCGAAGTCCGAGTTGTGGAGATCGACGGCGCGTGGTCCCGGGAACTCTGCGGCGGCACGCACGTAGCAAACACGTCCCTGATCGGCAGCCTGTCGCTGCTCGGTGAGCAGTCAGTCGGCTCAGGCAACCGCCGTGTTGAGGCGTTTGTGGGCATGGATGCCTTCCGCCACCTGGCCGCCGAACGCGCCCTCGTGACCGAACTGACTGAGATGCTCAAAGTGCCTTCCGGCCAGCTCGCCGACAGGATCGCCAGCACGCTGAACAAGCTCAAGGCAACGGAGAAGGAACTCGACCGGCTGCGCAAGGAACAGATGGCCGCAGCGGCCGGAAACCTTGTAGGCACCGCCCGGGACACAGCCGGCATCCAGGTCATCGCCCACGACGCCGGCCAGATCGGCGGGGCCGACGACATCCGCAACCTTGCCCTTGACTTGCGCAACCGCCTCGGTTCGGGCGCGTCCACCGTGGCGGTTGCCGGCGTCAGCAATGACCGGCCCATGATCCTCGTGGCCACCAACGAGGCAGCCCGGGAAGCCGGCGTGAAAGCCGGCGCCCTGGTCCGGCTCGCGGCGGGAATCCTCGGCGGTGGCGGCGGCGGCAAGGACGACGTCGCCCAGGGTGGCGGCACGGACGCCGCCAAGGTCGCACCGGCGCTGGCCGCCGTTGTGGACGCCATCTCCCGGCGCTAGGGAACCCGTGACAGAATCCGCTGGCGTCGCCGTCTACCCCCAGGGCATCAAACTGGGGGTAGACGTCGGCACCGTCCGCGTGGGCGTCGCCATCTGCGACCGGGACGAAATCCTGGCCACTCCGTACAAGACCCTGGACCGCAACGCCAAGAAGAATTCCGACGTGCGTGTCATCGCGTCGCTCGCTGGGGAACTTGGCGCCGTCCAGGTTTTTGTGGGGCTTCCCCGCACCATGAAGGGCGAGGAGCACGCCTCTGCCAGGATGGCAACCGACTACGCCGAACTGCTGGCTGCGGAGCTCGCTGCCCGCGGAATGGATGTTCCGGTCAATCTGGTAGACGAACGCCTGAGCAGTGTTACGGCGCACCGTAACCTGCACGAAGCTGGCATGAGCAGCCGGAACCACCGTAAAGTGGTGGATCAGGTCGCGGCGGCAGGCATCCTCCAGCACGCCATCGACATGCAAAAAGCCAGGGGAACGGACGTTGGCAGCCGCGTGACTGCGCCGCCGCGTACTCGGCCATCCGGAGCAGGTTCGGCAGTCCAGCCCGACCATGCGGCCCCGGAAGGCACGACTCGATCTCAGAACACGGAAGGCTACAGTGAGCCCGTCCAATAACGACGACGCCTCAGGCGCCACGAGCAACGATGGCGCCAGGCCGCTGACCCGCAAAGAGCTCCGCGCCCGGGAGAAGCACACGGGAAGCAGCGATGTGGTTCCCGAACAGGCCTATGAGACTGGGCAGGATGCGCCTGTTCCTGCTCCTGCACCGGCCACGGAACCTGAACCCGAAGCTGTCCCCGCTCCGGCGCCTGCGCCCGTTCCGGAGCAGGAACCGGTTCGCGCCCACGAACCGGTTCAGGCGCCTGAACCCGTTCCGGAGCCGGAGCCGCAGCCGGTTATTCCCACAGCGCCGGACACCCCGCCTTCCATCCAGGACGCTGGTCCGGCCGCAGCCCAACATCCGGATGACGCCCTGGTCCAGGAATACCTCCCCGATGACGAGCACTTTTATGAAGCGCACGACGCCGGCCACCACCATCCGGACGAAGCCTTCCACGACGCCGGGCACCACTATCCGGACGAAGCACACCACGATGCAGGCCACCATGATGATCACCACCCCGATGATGAACACGTCGATGATGACCACCGCGACGCCGGCCTGTTCGCCGGTGCAGCCGCGGTTTCGGTAGTGGCGAAGCCGTCAAAAAAGGTACGGCGCCGGCGGCGCCTCCTCGCCCTGTTCCTGACTCTCGTGGTCTTCGTGGCTGCCATTGCCGTGGGTGCGCAGTTCATCAAACCACTGCTTGGAAACGACAAAGCGGCCGACTACCCCGGTCCCGGCACGGGCGAAGTCGTGGTTTCAGTCCAGCCCGGTGAAGGTACGCGTTCCGTGGCCACCAAACTCGAGAGCGGCAAAGTCGTGGCCAACGCTGACACTTTCCTGCAGGCATTTGCGTCTTCCGGCGGAACGTTGTCGCCGGGGGATTACACATTCAAGATGGAGATGAAGAACTCCGACGCCGTCAGCCTCCTGCTCGGCACCGATAAGAGCAAGGTCATCTACTTCGCCTTGAGTGCCGGTCTCAGGGTCGGCGAGTCGCTGCAGGCCATCTCCGAGGGCTCCGGTGTGTCGCTGCAGCAACTGAAGGCATTCAGCGACGCCCCCGCACAGTTTGGCCTTCCGGCCAACGCCAAAAACCTTGAGGGCTACCTCGCTCCGGGGGAGTACCGCTTCCCGCTCGGCACGCCGGCCAAGGACATCCTCCAGTCGCTGGTCAAGGGAACCACCGACGAACTTGTGGCACAGGGCATCACCGATCCGGCGAAGCAGTATGAAGCTGTGATCGTGGCGAGCATTGTGCAGGCCGAAGGCGGCCAGGCTGAGTACGGCGACGTTGCCGGAGCCATCTACAACCGCCTCAAGCCGAATGACCAGACCTCCGGTTACCTGCAGGTCGATTCGGCCGTGACGTACGGACTGGGCACCAAGAGCTTCAACTTCACCGATGAAGAGCGCCAGGACAAGTCCAACCTGTACAACACCTACGCCAACCCTGGCCTGCCGCCGGGCCCCATCGGCTCTCCGGGCAAGACCGCCATTGATGCGGCCGCGAAGCCCAAAACCAACAACTACCTGTACTGGGTAACCATCAACCTGGACACGAAGGAGACAAAGTTCTCCAAGACGCTCGACGAGCACAACGTCTACGTCGACCAGTACAACACCTGGTGCCAGGCCAACGTGGGCCGCTGCACATGAGACTCCGGGCTGCGGTCCTGGGCCATCCGATCAGCCACTCCAAGTCCCCGGCCCTGCACCTGGCGGCCTACGGCAAACTCGGGGTGGATATTGGCTACACGGCCCTGGACCTGACCGAGCAGGCGCTGCCCGCCTTTATGGAACAGGTCAGGACGCAGCAGGGCTGGCGTGGACTCTCAGTCACCATGCCCCTGAAATCTGGCATGGTTGCCCAAGTGGACGAAGTCCGCGGCGTGGCACGGACATTGGGTGTGGTCAACACAGTGGCTTTCGAGGAAGACCTCGGTTCCGTCAGGCGCATCGGCTACAACACCGACGTCGCCGGCATCGTCAACGCTGTCCTGAACGCCGGAGTGGCGGCCAGCCCGGCCGCCGTCGTCCTGGGCGGAGGCGGAACAGCTGCTGCCGCTGTGGCCGCGCTGAAGGATCTGGGCACGCAGCACGCCCAGGTGTTCGTCCGGGATACGTCCCGGGCTGACGAAGCGCACGCCGCCGCGGCCGGAGTTGGCCTTTCCATCGTCGTCCGGCCGCTGACCGAAGCCGCCGTTCCGACGGCAAGTGCCGACGTCGTGATTTCCACGCTCCCGCCGCGCGCAGCGGACGGCCTGGCAGCGGAGATCGCTGCGTTGGGAACCGGAACGCCCGGTGTCCTCCTGGACGTGGCCTACGTTCCCTGGCCCAGCCGGATTGCGTCGGTATGGCAGTCTGGCGGCGGCGCCGTGGTGCCCGGACTCGAAATGTTGATGTACCAGGCGGTGGAGCAGGTACGCCTGTTCACCCGTCGCGGTGACGACGTTAATGCAGCCGTCATAGATGTGATGTGTGACGCAGTCGGCCTTCCCCGACGGGCGTTCTGACCGCCATACGTGGCAGGATGGAAATTATGTTGCGTTGGTTGACTGCCGGTGAATCCCATGGTCCGGCCCTGATGGGAATTATTGAAGGCGTCCCCGCCGGTGTTGAACTCACCAGCGGGCAGATCGCCGAATCATTGGCTCGCCGCCGCCTTGGCTATGGCCGGGGCGCACGTATGAAGTTCGAGCAGGACGTAGTCACCATTCTCGGCGGCGTCCGCCACGGCCTGACCCAGGGCGGTCCGGTGGCCGTCCAGGTCGCCAACTCCGAATGGCCAAAGTGGGCGCAGATCATGGCTGCCGATCCGGTGGATCCGGAAATCCTGGCCGACCAGGCCCGCAATGCGCCCCTGACCCGGCCCCGTCCGGGACACGCAGATTTCACTGGGATGCAGAAGTACGGGTTCTCCGAAGCCCGGCCCGTCCTGGAACGCGCCAGCGCGCGGGAGACCGCCACCCGGGTTGCGATGGGCACGGTGGCGTCCCAGTTCCTCAAAGCACTCGGCATCGAACTGGTCAGCCACACAGTCTCCATTGCCAGCGTGACGGTGCCCGAGGGCCGTCCGCTGCCCGTTCCCGCCAACGTGATCGCGCTCGACGCCGATCCCTTGCGCTGCTTTGACCGCGAGACGTCCGACGCCATGGTGGCCGAGGTTGACGCCGCACACAAAGAAGGCGAAACCCTGGGCGGTGTGGTGGAAGTTCTCGCGTACGGCCTGCCGCCCGGACTGGGTAGTTACGTCCACTGGGACCGCAGGCTTGACTCCCGGCTCGCCGCCGCCCTGATGGGCATCCAGGCCATCAAGGGCGTCGAAGTCGGCGACGGATTCCGCACCGCCGCACGCCGTGGTTCGGCCGCCCACGACGAAATTGTCAAGGACGCCGACGGCAAGATCATCCGTACCAGCAACCGGGCCGGCGGCATTGAAGGCGGCATGAGCATCGGCGACGTGCTGCGTGTGCGTGCAGCCATGAAGCCCATCGCCACGGTGCCCCGCGCCCTGCGCACGGTCGATGTCAGCACGGGGGAGCCTGCGAAGGCCCACCACCAGCGCTCGGACGTCTGTGCCGTGCCGGCCGCCGGTGTTGTGGCCGAGGCGATGGTGGCGCTGGTCCTGGCGGAAGCCGTCACCGAAAAGTTCGGCGGTGACTCCGTGGCGGAGACCGCCCGCAACATCAAGGGTTACCTGGACAACATTCCGGCATCCCTGGACTCGATCGGCCACTAGTGCCCGGGAGCCGTAAGGCCGGTGTGCCTGGCAACCGGCCCATTGTCCTCATCGGACCCATGGCGGTGGGAAAGTCCGCGATCGGCCACGAGCTGGCCAAGCTGCTGGACGTGCCGTTCGTCGATACGGACAATCTGATCGTGGACGCCCATGGCAGTATCGCTTCCATCTTTGCCGGCCGCGGCGAGCACGCGTTCCGGGAGATTGAGGCCCGGACCGTGGCTAGCGCGGTGGAGCAGGCAGAAGGTTTGGCAAGCGTGATTTCCCTGGGTGGCGGTGCAGTGCTGGATTCCGGCACGCAGCAGCTCCTGGGCCGCTGCACTGTGGTGTACCTCGAATGCGATGAGGAAACCGTGGCCGTCCGCATTGCCCGGAACCCGGGCCGGCCGCTGCTCGCCGGCGACGCCATGGCCCGATGGTCCGCACTCTTTGTTACCAGGAAACCCGTTTACGAACGACTGGCCGACCTCGTGGTGGATGTCCGCCATGGCTCGGTCAGCGAGCTGGGACACCGGCTCGAAGTTGCGCTGCGTGACTACGCGGCCGCCAAACAGGAAGTTGAAAATTGAGCGTTGATTCAACAGTCATCAAGGTCACCGGCGAATCCGCCGGGCAGAATTACGACGTCGTAGTTGGCCGCGGTCTGCTGGGGAACCTTCCGGCGTTGCTGGGGGAGCGGGTCCGGCGAGTGCTGGTCATCCATCCCCGTGCGCTGCGGCTCACGGGTGACACCGTCCGCGACGAGCTCGCTGCAGCTGGGTTCACCTCGCTGACCGCGGAAATCCCGGACGCCGAGGAAGGCAAGCACATCCAGGTCGCCGCTTTCTGTTGGCAGGTCCTGGGCCAAAACGACTTCACACGCTCCGACGCCATCGTGGCAGTGGGCGGCGGGGCCGTCACCGACCTCGCCGGTTTTGTGGCGGCCACCTGGCTCCGCGGCGTCAAGGTTATCCACATGCCCACCAGCCTGCTGGGCATGGTGGATGCTTCCGTGGGTGGAAAGACCGGCATCAACACGGCTGAGGGCAAGAACCTGGTGGGCTCCTTCCACCCGCCCGCGGGAGTGCTGGTGGACCTGGACACCCTGAACACGCTGCCCAGGAACGAAATCATTTCCGGCATGGCTGAAGTCATCAAGTGCGGCTTCATCTCAGATCCGGCCATCCTTGACCTGATCGAAAAGGACCCGGCTGCGGCCACCGACCCCGGATCGGAGGCCCTGCGCGAACTCATTGAACGCGCCATCGCCGTCAAGGCCAAAGTGGTTTCAGAAGACCTCAAGGAATCCGGGCTGCGCGAAATCCTGAACTACGGCCACACCTTGGCCCACGCCATTGAACTGGTGGAACGGTACTCCTGGCGCCACGGCGCGGCGGTATCGGTGGGCATGATGTTCGCCGCTGAACTTGCCCGCAGCGTTGGCCGGCTCAGCGACGCCGACGCCGACCGCCACCGCAGCATCCTGGAAACCCTGGGCCTCCCCGTCACGTACCGGCGGGACCGCTGGCAGGGGCTGTTGGACGGCATGCGGCGCGACAAGAAGTCACGCGGGGACCTCCTGCGCTTTGTGGTTCTGGACGGCATCGCCAAACCGGGCATCCTGGATGTCCCGGACACGTCCCTGCTCTTCGCCGCCTACCAGGAAATCGCCTCCTGATGCAGGGCGACGTGGCAGGTACCAGCGACTGGCCCGAGGCCGGCTTCCCCGGAATCCGGATCAACCCGGAGTCCCTGCTGCCGGAGATCGTCAACGAGGATGCCTGCCGCGAGGCCCTGGCGGCATCGACGGACCCGTCAGACCAGATCTTCGTCCTGATCGTGGAGGGACATGCAGCGGAAGCGGCCGAACTGCTCGCGGAGGCCCGCTTCAAAGACCCTGAGTCATTCCGTCTCCGCACGTTCGAGGCCGAGGTGCTGCGCGTCTCTCACCGCACGGACCGTGCCCTTGAGCTGTTCCGGCAGCTGCTCGCGGAGTTCCACGGAACTGACCGTGAAGCCCTGGTCCTGCAACACCTGGGCAAGACCCAGTACGCCGCCGGACACACGTCCGCTGCGGTGGAAGCCTTTGCCCGTGCACTGGATCTTCGTGTTGCGCAATCGGCTGATGCCGCACAGATTTACTCGTCCACCGTGGCGCTTCAGCGGGCCCGCGACGTCCTGGATCTTGCCTGCTGAGAGGCCTGTCGCGTTCCGGGGTGGGTGGCCGGTAAAGTCCGGACACAAGGCGCACTGGTTTTACCGGTAGAATGGTTCTTGGATTTTTGATAAACACGCGCTGGCAGGCCGTTCGGCATGCCTGGCCGGCATAGAACGTCTGACAACTGACCAGACAGATAGAAACCAGAGGATACCAGTGGCAACCACTAACGACATCAAGAACGGAACGGTCCTTAAGCTCGAGGGCCAGCTCTGGAACATCATTGAATTCCAGCACGTCAAGCCCGGCAAAGGTGGCGCGTTTGTGCGGACCAAGATGCGGAACGTTATGTCCGGCAAAGTTGTAGACAAGACGTTCAATGCCGGCCTTAAGATCGAGACCGCCACGGTTGACCGCCGCGACTACCAGTACCTGTACCAGGACGGCGCCGACTTCGTGTTTATGGACACCTCGGACTTCGACCAGCTCACCGTCTCCGGTGCCACTGTTGGCGACGCCACCAACTTTATGCTGGAGAACCAGATGGTGAACATCGCCATCCACGAAGGCAACCCGCTGTACATCGAACTTCCGCCCAGCGTTGTCCTGGAGATCACCTACACCGAGCCTGGCCTGCAGGGCGACCGCTCCTCCGCCGGCACCAAGCCGGCAACCCTGGAAACCGGCTATGAGATCCAGGTTCCGTTGTTCGTCGAGAACAACACCAAGGTCAAGGTCGATACTCGCGACGGCAGCTACCTCGGCCGGGTCAGCGAGTAGTGAGCGCACGCGGTAAGGCCCGTAACAGGGCACTGGATGTCCTCTTCGAAGCTGAGCAGCGCTCGGTTTCCGCTTTTGATGTACTCAGGTCCCGGCGCGAACTGACGGACCAGATCGTGAACCCGTACACCCTGGAAATCGTGGAGGGCGTCGTCTCACAGCAGACCGCCATCGACGAATTCCTCGAGACCTATTCCCAGGGCTGGACCCTGGAACGGATGCCTTCGGTGGACCGCATCATCCTGCGGATCGGCACGTGGGAACTGCTCTACAACGACGACGTTCCGGACGGTGTCGCGGTCAGTGAGGCAGTGGCACTGTCGAAGACGCTCTCAACGGATGAATCGCCGTCGTTCATTAACGGCCTCCTCGGCCGCCTGCAGCAGCTGAAGCCCTCCCTCTTGGCCTGAGCTGTTTCGGTACGGGCCAACAGTCCGTGCACAGCGTCACGAAGAGCCCCGACCAGGTCCGCCTGGCCGGGGCTTTTGGCGTTCCGGAAACGGTCGCCGACCAGTGCTTCCTATAGGATCTGACTATGCAAAACGCGTCCAAAGGCCCCCGCGCCGGCAGCAGGCCAGATGTCCAGAACGGCCCCGGCAGGACTGGCCGCGCGGTCAGCCGCGAGGTGCTGGCGGACCACGTTTATGCGGAGCTCCTGGCCTCCCTTATGGATGGCCGGCTGTCACCCGGCGCGGTGGTCAGCATTGACGGGACGGCCCGCGAGCTGGACGTTTCGCCCACCCCCGTCCGCGAGGCCCTGGCCCGGCTTGAGCACACAGGTATGGTCCGGAGGGTGGCGCTGAAAGGCTACCGCGTGGCTCCCGTATTTACGCAGGAGGATTTTGCGGAACTGATGGAGGCGCGGCTGGCAATCGAGCCTGTCAACGCCCGGCTGGCCTGTGAGCGCATCAACCAGCATGGCCTCGCCGAGCTCGAGCAGGCCGTCGAGGACTTGAAATCCGCACCGCGGGGACCTTCGTTTGCCGAGTTCAAAGACTATCTCGAAGCTGACGAGCGGTTTCACCAGCTGATTGCGCGGCAGACCGGAAATCAGTTTATGGAGGCCGCATACGCAGCCCTCGGGGGACAGGTCCAACGGTTCCGCCTCTTCGGCGGCGTGGGCATTACGGATGCCGAGCACGCCATCGCGGAACACCAGGGAGTTCTGGATGCCGTTACCACCGGCGATCCGGACAAAGCAGCGGCAGCTATGGCGGACCATATCCGCAAGGTCCGTTCCCGGGCCATTGCCGACGCCCGGAAAGCTAGGCCCAGTCCCATCTGAGTAGCAGTAAGAGTCGTTATGAGCCCTCAAAACGGCACTTACTGCTACTCAGTTTGGAAGGAACCCTCCGAGGATGTGATCTTGACAACCCCTTTTTGATAGTAGATCCTATAGGAAAGAGGATTATAAAGGAGTGAAGCATCGTGGCTTACACAGCTGAGAATTGGCCCATCACCGCAGCGCTGCTGCAGTTTCCGGGGACCGACGCCCAGGGCACGCAGATCAACGACGCCGATGCGTCCAGTTGGGCGGAAGTCCTGACCGAGGTCAAGGAAGCCGGCTTTACCAACGCTGACCTGACAGACAGCTGGGTCCGTCCCGGCGATCTGAGCAAGGAGCGGCTCGCTGAGTTCAAGCAGACTGCAGAGAATGTGGGCATCGGGATCCCGGTCATTTCCGCGATCCGCCGCAGCGTGATCCACGAGACGGACTGGGCAGACAACCTCGCCTACAGCCACCGGACCATCGACGCGGCGGCCGAGCTTGGCTGCGAAGTTGTCTCCGTCGGACTGCACCAGGCCATTACCCCGGAGCAGCAGAAGCAGCTGTGGTTCTGGACCGTTGAGGGATACAAGGACCCAGTGGGGGACCAGGAAAGCTGGGCCAACGCTGTCACCCGCCTGCGGGAACTGGGCCGTCACGCCGCAGAGGTGGGCATCCTGCTGTCCCTCGAAATGTACGAGGATACGTACCTCGGCACGGCGGACTCCTCGGTACAGCTGGTGCAGGACATCGGCCTGGCCAATGTTGGGCTCAACCCGGACCTCGGCAACCTGATCCGCTTGCACCGGCCCGTCGAGGACTGGCGCGAAATGGTCGCCAAGACCATGCCGTACTCCAACTACTGGCACATGAAGAACTACATCCGGGACGAGGACGTGGCGCGTGACAGCTACATCACCATGCCCGCCCCGATGGAGAGCGGCCTCATCAATTACCGCGAAGCCTTCAAGGTGGCACTCGCCTCCGGCTACCAGGGCATCATCTGTGCCGAGCACTACGGCGGTGACGGCCTGAGCGTCACGGCGCGCAACCAGGAATACCTCCGCCGGCATGTCCTGCCAAAGCAGGACGGCTACGCCATGGGCCGGAGCCAGGTGTCCCAGGGGCGGCAACAGCCCGCCGCGGAACTCGCAGGAGTTTAGGGAAGAGCCATGACCCAGATCTTCGACAATCCCGCTGATTTTGCGGATGAGGCGCTGGACGGCTTTGTCGCAGCCAACCGCGGTTACGTCGCCCGCGTGAACGGCGGTGTAGTCCGCTCGACTGAGGTACCCGCCGGTCAGGTTGCACTGGTCGTCGGCGGCGGATCCGGACACTACCCGGCTTTCGCCGGCCTGGTGGGGCCGGGGCTGGCAACCGCCTCCGCCTGCGGAAACATGTTCGCTTCACCGGCTGCCGGGCAGATTTACCGCGTGGCCAAAGCTTCAAACGCCGGCGGGGGAGTGCTGCTGAGCTACGGCAACTACGCGGGCGACGTCCTTCATTTCGGCCAGGCTCAACTGCGCCTGAACGCCGAGGGCATCGAAACCCGTACGGTGGTGGTCACCGACGACATCGCCAGTGCGCCATTGGACCAGATCGGAAAGCGCCGCGGCATCGCCGGCGACCTCACGGTGTTCAAGATTGCCGGTGCCGCGGCTGAAGCGGGCCTGAGCCTGGACGACGTGGAACGGCTCGCCATCAAGGCCAATCACCGCACGCGTTCCCTGGGCGTGGCCTTCGACGGCTGCACCCTCCCGGGCGCAGAGGCGCCTCTGTTCCGCGTCCCCGCAGGCCAAATGTCCCTGGGCCTGGGCATCCACGGGGAACCGGGCATATCGGAACATCCCATGCCGACGGCCTCTGAACTCGCCGAACTGTTGGTCTCGCGGCTCCTCGCGGACACCCCGGACCACCGCGGAAACCGAGTGGTGGCCATCGTCAACGGCCTGGGTACCGTCAAGTACGACGAACTCTTCCTCCTGTTCGGCAAGATTGAAAAGCTGTTCACTGCGGCCGGCCTGACCGTGGTTGAACCGGAATGCGGCGAGCTGGTCACGAGCCTGGACATGTCCGGGCTTTCCCTCACGCTGCTCTGGCTGGATGACGAACTCGAACAGTACTGGGCCGCCCCTGCAGACTCACCGGCCTATCGCAAGGGCAACCTTGCAAAGCGTGCCCGCCGCGAGGCGGCACGGCCGGAAGACCGTGAGGCAGCCGAGGCGGAAACACCGTCGCTGGCCTCCGCCGACCTGGGCCGGAAGTCAGCCGCCGCCCTCGCGCAGGTTCGGGACGTCGTCGTCGAACATGAAGAAGAACTCGGCAACCTGGACGCCATCGCGGGCGACGGCGACCACGGCATCGGCATGCGCCGGGGTGTGGAAGCAGCAGTCGACGCTGCCGCGCAGGCCGCAACGGCCGGCGCTTCGGTGGGGCGGGTGCTTGAAGCCGCCGGCGAGGCCTGGAGCGAACGGGCCGGCGGAACTTCAGGCGCACTGTGGGGATCTGCGGTCATCGCGTCAGGACTGGCTATGGGCAACCGGGAAACCTACGGCGACGAGGACGCGGTTGCCGCCGTGACCGCGTTTGTGGGCGCCATTACGGAGCTTGGCAAGGCCGAGCCGGGCGACAAGACCATGGTGGACGCGCTCCTGCCGTTCAGGGATGCCTTTCTCCGGGAGTTCGACGGCGGCACCTCCCTGGCAGGGTCTCTCACCGCGGCCGCCGTCGCTGCCCGGGCGGCGGCCGCGAAGACAGCGGAACTGCGCCCGCTCAAGGGCCGCGCCCGTCCGTTGGCCGAAAAGAGCCTGGGGCACCCCGACCCCGGCGCGGTCTCCTTTGGACTGATCGCCGAACGGATTGCCGCATACGTCCACGCCGGGCCTGCTGAGCCAGGCTTCACGCAATCAGAGCTGACCCATTCTGAACTGGCCTACGCAGCCGGAAAAGGAGCAACGACATGAATACCCACGCAGGTTGGCGCATCGTCATCGGCAACGATGAAGCCGGCGTCGAATACAAGGAAGCCCTGAAAGCGCTACTCACGGCCGACAGCCGCGTCGCTTCGGTCCTGGACATCGGCGTCGGGGCCAACGATGCCACGGCTTACCCGCACGTCGCGGTCAAGGCCGCCCGTAAGGTGGCGGACGGGGAAGCGGACCGCGCACTCCTCATCTGCGGAACGGGACTGGGCGTGGCCATCGCGGCCAACAAGGTCCCCGGAATCCGGGCGGTGACGGCCCACGACAGCTATTCCGTGGAGCGCTCTGTCCTCAGCAACAACGCCCAGGTCCTCACTCTTGGCCAGCGGGTCATCGGCCTGGAGCTCGCCAAGAAGCTCGTGGCCGAGTGGCTTGAGTACCGTTTTGATGAATGCTCCGCGTCCGCCGGCAAGGTTGACGCCATCTGCTCCTATGAGCCCGAATACACGAAGGCAATCTGATCATGACCACAACACCTAACAGCGCACGCAAGATCGCCGTCGTCGGTTCCGGCTATATGGGCGGCGGCATTGCCCAGGTCCTGGCGCTGGGCGGAGCCCGCGTTGCCCTGGCCGATGTCTCCGCCGAGGTGGCGCAGAACAACTATGAGCGGCTGCTGGCCGAATCGGACCAGTTCGTCGCCGACGGTCTGTTCCCCGAGGGTTCAACCGCCATCCTCAAGCAGAATCTGTGGGCCGCCAAGGACATCGAGGAAGCCGTGGCGGATGCCGACTTCATCGAAGAAGCCGTTCCCGAAGTCATCGCCATCAAGCACCAGACGCTGGCCCGGATCAGCGCCAGCGCCCGGCCGGACGCCATCATCGGATCGAACACGTCAACCATCTCCATCGCGGAGCTGTCCGAGCCGGTCGCCAACCCGGAGCGGTTCCTGGGCGTGCACTTCTCGAACCCGTCCCCGTTTATCCCGGGCGTGGAGATCATCCCGCATGCAGGCACTTCGGCCGCCACCATCGGTGCCGTCCGGGATCTGGTCCATGCCGCCAACAAGCAGACCGCGGTGGTCAAGGACGTCACCGGATTCGTCCTGAACCGCCTGCAGTATGCCCTCTTCCACGAGGCTGCGCAGCTTGTGGAGCAGGGAATCGCGACCGCCGAGGACGTGGACACCCTGGTCCGCACCACCTTCGGCTTCCGCCTGCCGTTCTTCGGTCCGTTTGCCATCGCAGACATGGCCGGCCTGGACGTCTACAACTTCTGCTACAAGTCCCTGCAGACCGAATTCCCGGAACGCTTCGCCACGCCCAAGATCCTGAGTGACCTGGTGGAGGCAGGCAAACTCGGCACCAAGTCCGGCGCGGGCTTCCTCAACGTCCCGGCCGAACGCACGCCGGAACTCATCGCCTACCGCAACAGGGCCTACGTGGCCATGCAGAAGCTCATCGACGAGCTCGGCCCGGCCCCCATCAACTAAGGAGCATTTCCATGAGCACTTTCCCCACTGAACGCACCGCAATCATCACCGGCGCCGTCTCCGAACGCGGTATCGGCCGCGCCACGGCCGGCTACCTTGCCGCCCAGGGCTGGAACATCGGCATCATCGACCTGGATGACGCCCAATCCCAGGCCACCGCCAAGGAAATCGCCGCCCGGTACGGCGTGAAAGCTTACGGCGTCGGCGCCAACATCGGCGACGAAGCCTCCGTCCGCGCAGCCATCGACTCGATCGAAGCAGAGCTGCCACAGGTCGTCGCACTGGCGAACGTGGCCGGCGTCAGCTCACCCGTTCCGTACCTTGAACTGGACGCCGCTGAATGGGACCGCGTCATGAGCATCAACCTCAACGGTGTCCATTACGCCACCCGCCGCGTCGCCGAATCCATGGCGAAGAACCGGATCGGACGCATCGTGAACATTTCTTCCGTCTCCGCGCAGCGCGGCGGCGGCACCTTCTCCAAGACGCCGTACTCGGCGGCCAAGGCCGGGGTCATCGGCCTGACCCGCGCCACCGCCCGCGAACTGGGGGAGTACGACATCACGGTCAACGCCATTTCCCCCGGCCCCATCGACACGGACATCATGGGCGGCACCCTCAGCCAGGAACGCAAAGACGAACTCACCAAGGACCTCGTGGTCAACCGCGTCGGTTCCACCCGCGACATCGCAGCAGCCATCGCCTTCCTCATCAGCGAGGACGCCGGATACATCTCCGGCCAGACGCTGAACGTGGATGGCGGACTCTACATGCACTAGGAAGGACCACCATGGGCTCCTGGACCAAGGAACGCAGAATTTACCTGGCCGTGGGCGTGTTCGCCTGCCTGGTCGGCGCAATACTCATCGCATTCTCGCTCTAATCGCTCCACCTTCCACTGATTTGCTCACCTACTTACTCAACGAGGAGTTTGAATGACTGTCACCACTGGAACAAACGCCACCAAGGAGCTACTGGATTCGCCGGTCCTCAAATCGGCGATCTCCAAAGCATCCTTCCGGCTGATGCCGATGCTCGTCATCCTGTATGTCGTGGCATTCCTGGACCGCACCAACGTGGGCTTCGCCGAGGCAGCACTGGAAGTGGACAGGGGCATCACCGCCGGCGCGTATGCCCTCGGCGCCGGTATCTTCTTCATCGGCTACGCATTGTTCGAGATCCCTTCCAACCTGCTGCTGACCAAGTTCGGTGCCAAGATGTGGCTGGCCCGCATCGCCATTACGTGGGGCATCGTCTCCGCCTGCTTCGCTTTCGTCCAGGGCGAGACGTCCTTCATCATCCTGCGCTTCCTGCTTGGCGTCACCGAGGCCGGCCTGTTCCCGGGCGTCATCATGTTCCTGGCCGCCTGGTTCCCCAACAAGGTCCGCGTCAAGATGTTCGCCATTTTCTACCTTGCCCAGCCGTTCTCCCAGATGATGGGCGCCCCGCTGTCCGGGTGGCTCATCAACATCGGCGACCAGGTTCCCGGCGTTGCCGGCTGGCAGGTTATGTTCTTCATTGAAGGCATGCTGGCGGTAGTCGCCGGTATTGCCGCCTACTTCTTCCTCATCAACTCCCCGCAGGACGCGAAATTCCTGGACAAGGACGAGAAGAAGGCGCTTCTGGACGTTATGGCCCTCGAAGACGGGGTCAAGGAAAAGGACGGCCCCCGCGGTGTCCTCGCCGCCATGAAGAACCGCAAGGTCTGGTACTTCACCGCCATCTACTTCTGCCTCCAGATTGCCGTGTACGGCGTGACGTTCTACCTGCCGCAGCAGGTGGCGCAGCTCACCGGGCAGAAGGTGGGTATCGAAGTGGGCATGCTGGCCGCCATCCCATGGTTCTTCGGCATCTTCGCGTGCTACTTCATCGGCAAAGCGGCCAACACCATCGTCCGCCGCCGTGTTTGGGGCACAGGTCTCTTTATCTCCACCGGCCTGTGCATCTTCGGCTCCGCCTGGGCGGGCTCCAACCACCTCCCGGTGCTGGGCATCATCTTCATCACCCTCGCGGTGTGCAGCTTCCTCTCGATCGGTCCCATCGCCTGGTCCTACCCGACGGCGTTCCTCACCGGAACGGCGGCCGCTGCGGGCATCGGCCTGATCAACTCGCTGGGTAACCTGGGCGGCTTCGTGGCCCCCATCCTTCGGACCACGGTCAACCAGGTCACCGCGTCGGACACCGGCACCATGGGCGTGTACGCCCTGGGCGTGCTTCCGTTCGTGGCGGCCATCATGATGTACGCCACCAAGAGGTTCCGCAACAAGGCGGACGATCTGCTCGACAACAAGTGACCGGACACCATGACTGAACGCAGCGGCGCTGACCACAGCGGCATCCCGGAGATCCGCTATGTCGGCGTCAGCACCAAAATGTATATGGGGTACCGGGACTGCCTGGACTGGCTTGCCCGCATACAGCACGAAGTGGACTCCCGTCCGGCCCTTGTGGCCGGGCGGGTAGTCCCGTTTGTGATTCCTTCGTTCCCGGTTCTTCCGGCCGCCGGCAGCGTCCTCGCAGGATCACCGCTTCTGCTTGGCGCCCAGAACTGCGGCTGGGCGGACGGCCCGTGGACGGGTGAGGTGTCGCCGTCGCTCCTGGCGGAGCTGGGGGTAGCCCTCGTGGAGATCGGCCA